>JAHEJF010000569.1 GCA_024639025.1 Ahrensia sp.
GTTCCTTTGACGAGATCGCGCGGCTTGACCAGATATTCCGTCAGCGTGGCTTCGTCCCAGACCAAGCCGCTTTCCATCATGGCCTTGGAATATTTGAAACCTTCAACCTTTGCGGCTTCTGCGCCAATAATGCCGTTCAGTTGAGGGCCAACCTTGTTTTTTGCGCCCTCACCCACCGCATGACAAGCCTTGCATTTTTTAAATACCTTCTCGCCGGCAGCGAGATCTTGAGCGTTTGCCGTCACGGACATCAGGCCCACTGCGACAGCGGCCAAACTCAATTTCCACATCTCGGAATTCCTCTCTCAGGTGATGTATGAGATTGCAATCTCACTTTCGAAACCGTCGCCCGATATTAGAACAACGGTCAGAGACTACTTTGATTTCGATCAAAGCCGTCGGTTCTAGAGATAGGTGTTGACCACGTTTTCCAGTCGTTCCTGGCGGCCTGAACGCGGCTCGGGATTCACATCAGCCTGGCGCACATAGTCTTCGATGCTTTCCAGTGAATGATCTCCGTTGAGCATCTTTTGTGCTTCCGGCTTGTCCCAATCGGCGTATCTGTCATCACGTGCTTGTTCCAGCTTTCCGTCTTCATACATGGCTGCCGCGGCCTTGAACGCCTTGGCGCAGACGTCCATTCCACCCGCGTGTGCTGCAACCAGATCGACTGGATCCAGGCTCTGGCGGCGCAGTTTGGCGTCGAAGTTCGTTCCACCATTTGTAAAGCCGCCGGATTTGATGATTTCGTAGTAGGCCAACGCGACTTCGGGTACATTGTTGGGAAACTGATCTGTATCCCAGCCTGACTGATAATCATTGCGGTTCATATCTATGGAGCCCAGAATGCCCAGCGACGCAGCCATGGCCAGTTCATGCTCGAAGGAATGACCGGCCAGAATGGCATGCCCCTGTTCGATGTTCATCTTCACTTCGTTTTCAAGCCCGAAATCCTTCAAGAACCCATAAACCGTTGCAACATCGTAATCATATTGATGCTTGGTTGGTTCTTGCGGCTTTGGTTCTATCAAAATGGTGCCCTCAAACCCGATCTTGTGCTTGTAGTCCACCACCATTTGCAGCATGCGACCAGCTTGGGCGCGCTCGCGCTTCAAATCTGTATTGAGCAGCGTTTCATATCCTTCGCGACCTCCCCAAAGCACATAGTTCTGTCCGCCCAGCTTCTTTGTGGCATCCATATTGGTTTTGATGGTTGCAGCACTATAGGCAAAAACGTCAGGATCCGGATTGGTAGCAGCGCCGGACATGAAGCGCCGGTGTGAGAACAAATTGGCCGTTCCCCAAAGCAATTTGGGACCGCCCTGCTCAATCTTGCCGCCAATGTAGTCAACCATCTCTTCAAGGTTCTTGGTGCTTTCGGCAAAATTTGACCCTTCCGGTCTGACATCGGCGTCGTGAAAGCAGAAAAATGGTTGGCCAAGGATGGCGAACAATTCAAACGCCACATCCGCTTTCAATTTTGCCAAATCCATCGTCGTGCCAAACCATGAACGATCAAAAGTCCGGCCGCCAAACGGGTCACCGCCTTCCCATGCAAAGGAATGCCAGTAGGCAATGGCAAAACGCAATTGGTCTTCCATGCGCTTCCCAAGCACAATCTCGTCGGCATCATAATGGCGGTAGCACAGTTCGCTGTCGCTATCGGGGCCTTCGTATTTCAGTTTGTTGATGTCTTCAAAGAATGTGGTCATGGCTCTCTTCCTTGTTGTTATTCTTGCCGACGCTTTATTGGCTGAGCGATTCAAACAATATCGCTACTGCTTCGGCGCCAGGATCGTTGTGACCTTCAAGATTTTTTGCCGATACATAGGCGGCGCGCCCGGCTTGGGCACGCGTGATTTTTGCTGTGCTGTCAGCGCCTTTTCGGGCAGCAAGTGCTGCCGCTTTCACATCACCATCAGCGAGTGCTTTTAAGGCCGGAGCAAGGGCGTCGACCATGGTTCTGTCCCCCACATTTGCGCCGCCTACCTGAGATACCCGGTCCAGACCTGCCTGCAGTGCGTCCACCATCTTCTTGCCGCTAGCAGATGAATCGCCGGCTGCACCAAAGTAGATTGCGAGCAGCACACCTGACGAACCACCCATTGTCTGGCTGAGCTCCGTGCTGA
>JAHEJF010000064.1 GCA_024639025.1 Ahrensia sp.
CGGTTTGAGCCTGCAGAGGGCCCGGCAACGCTGTGTGGCGTTTGTGTTGAAACATCAGACAGAACCGGATTGGCTGAGAAAATTGCACCCTTGAGAAAAGGACCGCATTTGAGCGAAACCATGCCCGATTGGTGGTAGGTAACGACCTGGTTCAGACCTGCATCAAACGTGAATCCAATATGGATCAGGCGGACTGGTAGCGCGTTTGGTACGTGCCTTCTTTGCTCAAATAAGCGTCAAAGACGACCTGGTTGCGACCTTTGCCCTTGGCGCGATACAGATTGCGATCAGCCATCTGCATCAACTGGGTCACATTGTGCTGCTTGGCAGCGAAGACGGCACCGATTGAGACCGTGACATTGTAGAATTCGCCCTGCTCGACCTCGATGGACGTGTCTTCCACCCGCATACGAATACGCTCCGCGATTTCATAGGCCTGTTGACGTGTAACGCCCGGCAGATAAATCCCAAATTCTTCGCCACCAAGACGTCCAACAATATCGCCTTCGCGCAATGTACTGCGCATCACATCGGTAATTTTCAGCAAGACCGTATCGCCAACCGCATGGCCGAATGTGTCATTGACCTGCTTGAAATTGTCTGCATCAAGCATCAGGAAGAAACCTGCATTGTCCTTGGTGGAGCGGTTTTCCTCGATCGCGCGGACAAAATGGGTGCGATTGAGCACATTTGTCATCGGATCGAGCGTTGCTTCCTTTTTGGCAATCTCTGTCTCGACTCCGAGCGCCTGATTGGCAATCGCCAATTGCTTGTTGGACTCCTCAAGCTTAACATTTTGTCTGAAGAATGCGTAGGTTAGCGGCGCCGCGACAAAAGCAGAGACCATTGGAGATACCTTGACTGCCGTATCCAGGTAGTCTGGCGCCAGCATTTGTACGATGGCATAAGTGACGACCTGCGAACCAACGACGGCCCAGCCCATGACCAAAATCGATTGTTTTGCCAGAATGTTCAACTTCTGCTCCATGACTTTGGCAAAAACTAGCAAGCAGATTTGAACATCGCTTTAATCGGAACGGTTAATGTTGAGTTATTTTGGCTGGCAGAATGCCGGAAAAAGGTGGCTCGTAGGGCTGGTATTTGGGTACGGAACGGCATGCCATATCGGCAGTGGGAATGGTCTGCAATTTGAGCCTTTTTTTGGTCGCGCTATTTAATGTTGCGAGTTGAAGCGTTCAAAAGCCTGTGCAACCAAGCCTCAAGACGCAGGAATTGCGATTGCGATTCCGGTTTTGCACAATGCCCTAAAAATCACTGAAACCGCCGCTTCGACCGAGGCTGCGCGGCACCATGATTGTTGGTTGTTTCGGCAGGCTGTTGACGCTTACCGTGATCGTGTTGCCCTTCAGAAAAATCGAATCCCAGTCCTGACCCATGCGACTGATGAAACTGCTGATGGAATTGCCGCGCAAATGCATTGGCAGGACAATGGATGAGCGTAGCCGGCGCGTCAGATCGGCCATGGCTTGGTGTGAAAGTGTCAGTCCGCCATCGACCGGGACCATCAGAATGTCCAGTCTGCCGATTTGCGCAAAGTGATCGTCGGTGAGCGCGTGATGCAAATGGCCCAGATGGCCAATGCACAAACCGGCGGTCTCGAAAATAAAGATCGAGTTGCCATCGGCAATCATGCCGTCACCGAATGACCTGATATCGGTCGCAACATTGCGGACATAGACATCATCGACCACCAGATCATGGTCAATCGGACCGGTACTCATATCGTTCCATCCTGCCAGCACATATTCAATCGCCGGGTCAGGGCTGAGCGTGTGATGACTGGAATGCGCGCGGTTCATCGTGACAATGCGCGGCATGGTGGGTTCGGTGCCATAAATGCCAGAAAAATCGGTCGCGGCAACAACGCCCTGCGGCGATTCAATGCGGTAGGTCGAATGACCGGCATAGGTGATTGTGACATCGCCCTTCAGATCAAGAGGATTGGCGTCGAGCGAGGCAAAAATCACCTTGGGCATGGTTTGGGCGATGGCAAGGCACTGGCTCACCGGTTCGTCCGCATCTTGCGCAAAACTCTGATCTGTTTGGAGACTGATGGCCGCAAAGCACGCAGCGGCGAAAAGTGAAGTGTATTTCATGACGCACCTCTCTTGCTGACTACAAGTGTAGCGCAGATTTGATGCATGGCTAGTGTCTGCTCAAATTATGAGCAGTCAAACAAGCGTGATCAGGAACTTTGACGCTGTCAGCCTTTGATGGACTCGCAGAACCCGGATTCATCCAATATTTTCAATGCCCAAATCCGTGCCAGCGTTTCAGTGGAAGACCGAAACGCTCTAGTATTTCATGCCCTTGGCGCGGGCATCGCGTATCATCGGCATCTGCTTGCCTCGGTGATGGGCGTCCAGATAGCTCATCGTGTTAGCAAACATGGTCGGCGTTGCCTCTTCCTGGCGAATGCTTGCGGCGTGGTTGGCTTCGTCCACTGTCTTGCCGTTTTCGAGCGCTGTGAGAAACAGATAAGCGCGTATCGTCAGAAATCCGCGTCGGGTGTTTTCCTTCAAAAACCACCATATGCAAATGCCGACGACCAGGATTGTCAGAAGAATTTTGGATAGCATGGTTCGTCGTCATTCCCCTTGATAGGCGGCAATCAGCGCGTTGTAATTGTCCGGTTGTTCTTCATAGGTGATCGCACCTTTTGGCAGAAGCACCCATGATTGCTTCGATCCCGTCCTTATATGACCAGCGGGCATTATCCAAGATGCGTCATCAAATGTGCCGCCCTTGATGTTGAGCGTGTTCTGATAGCCTGGGCGCCGATGAAGGAGACGTGTGCCACAAGTCGGGCAGAATTGACGATCGGCACCACCTTTCTCAAAGCTGTTCAACTTGCCGTTGATTGCAAGAGCTTCGCTTTGCACGCGTACTGAGATGCCAAAAGCGCTGGAAGATTGCTTTTGGCATTCAGTGCAATGGCAACAGTAAATGACCAGCGGTTCTTGTCTTAGCGTGTAGCGCACCTGTCCGCATTGGCAGCCACCTGATTGCTTAAAATCCTGCATGCATTAGGTCCTCGCTGCACTCGGAAAATTTGCTATCGATACAATTGCGGCGCATTCCGATTCATGGCGCATACGCTCTGGACGTCTGGCCTGATCTTTTCTAAAAGCGGCAAGCAATTCAATTATCGAAAACAAGAGCGATATTATGGCGGGTCATTCCAAATTCAAAAACATCCAGCACCGTAAAGGTCGACAGGACAAGCTGCGCTCGAAAATCTTCTCGCGTCTTTCAAAAGAGATCACCGTGGCCGTAAAAATGGGTGGCGGCACCACCGACCCGGACATGAATCCGCGCCTGCGCCTGGCGATTCAGAATGCCAAGGGCCAGTCCATGCCGAAGGACAATATTCAGCGCGCGATCAACAAGGGTTCAGGCGGTGACGCTGAGGATTACAAGGAAATGCGTTACGAAGGCTATGGACCGGGCGGCGTTGCTGTCGTGGTTGAGGCCCTGACCGATAATACCAACCGTTCTGCTTCCAATATTCGTGCCGCCTTTACCAAGAACGGCGGCCAGCTGGGCGAGACCGGCTCGGTTTCCTTCATGTTCGACCGCGTTGGCGAGATTACCTACAAGCTCGAAGCGGGCGATGCTGATACTGTGATGGAAGCAGCGATCGAAGCAGGTGCTGACGATGTTGAGAGCGATGAAGATGGACACGTGATCACTTGCGCTTTCGAAGATCTGGGCAGCGCTTCCAAGGCGCTCGAGAGTTCATTGGGTGAACCTGAATCGGTCAATATCATCTGGAAGCCGCAAAATCGGACACCGGTCAATGAGGAAAAGGCGGCAACCCTGCTTAAATTGTTGGATGCGCTTGATGAGGATGATGACGTGCAGAACGTGTTTTCAAATGAAGACATGTCTGAAGAGTTGATGGAAAAGCTCTCAGCGTAGAAAATCATCAAGCACGGGCAGGGATGCCAGAACGGCCAGCAGGATCATCAGGAAGGCTATGGTGCGGTAGGTTTTTTCGCTCGCGCCTTTGAAATAGCTTGTACCAATGATGAGCCCGACAAAGTAGCCGGGCGACGCCAAAATACCCAACGAAACCGATTGCTGGGTGAAGATATCGCTGACGAAATAGCCGATGATCACGAATACATCGGACAGGAACAGATAGTAGATCATGTTGGCGCGGATGGTCGCGGCTGGGTCGCGCCCCGACATCCAGTAAATCAAGATCGGTGGTCCCGGTATTGCGGCAGATGCCCCCATAAACCCGCCCGTCGCTCCAATGCCGAATGAAACAGGCTTCGATCGCGGACCGTGATATTTCCAACCGCTCCAAAGCAGCACCACGGCAATGCAGATTGATACGCTGATAAACCAGCGCAAGGCGATCGGGTCGCTTGATTTGAGCACCCAGATGCCGAGTGGCATCAAAGCAACATAACCAGCCACAATTGGTGCCACCTGATGCCAAACAACCTGTTTGCGCGCTCCCCAAACCATTTTGGTCGTTGGAATACTATCCACAATGGAAATCAACCCGATTGCGAATTGTGGTGTGAACAATGCGGCGGTGATCGGTCCGATGATCATGCCAGAGCCAAAACCTGAAAATCCGCGCACAATGCCTGTGACAAAGACCACGACCAAAACGATCAGTGAAAAGGGGCTTGTCAAATGGGCGAGAATTATTTCGATCATCGCCGAACGTGCCCTGTTTTGTATTGGCTGTGTATGACCAGAGCCGTTCCGGCTTTGGTCCAGTTGTCTGGCAATGTGTTTGCTATTTGCTTGGATGCGCGCGGTATTCTGACAGGGTCCAGAGCGCTTCAGTTGATGCTGTTACGCTCTAGCTGACCGCTTTCAGAATGGCTCCCGCAACCATCAGATCGAGATGCGCACCGCCACCGTTCTTGAACAGCGTAATGTCGTCCTTGCTCTTGCGTCCGCATTTTTGCGTCACCAAATCATAGAGATCGCCAAGCACATCAGCCCGTTTGATCGCTCCGGATGCCAAGGGAATTTTCAATTCCCCAATATGCTCGATTGTTGTTTGAAAACTGTCGACGAAGATACGCGATTTTTGCAGCAGTGCATCGTCGACCTCGCGCATGTCAGCCTTAAACGCACCGATCAGATCGACATGGGTGCCAGGACTGACCCACTCTCCTTGCAGCACAGGTTCGGTGGCCATGGTGGCGGATGCGATTATGTTGGCAGCGGCACAAGACCGCGGCAGGTCTAGGGTGATTGCGACGGGAACGGGTGTTTTTTCCAGTGATCGGGCCAAAGACTCGGCTTTGTTGCTTGAGCGATTCCACAACGTTATCTGTTCAAGGGTTGGAAACAGCGCGCTATAGGCTTCAACAAGATTGCCGGCAACTGTGCCAGCACCGAGGATGAGCAGATGCTTTGGTGCCTTGTTGGCCAGTAATTTTGCTCCCAACACGCTGTCAGCAGCGGTTTTCCACTTGGTGACGAGATCGCAGTCGATAATGGCCTTGGGCGCGCCGGTCATCTCATCAAACATGATCATGGCGCCCTGGACACTGGGCAAATCTCTTGCGGGGTTGGCAGGGGTTACCGTGAAGGTTTTCACGCCGCTGCCCAGACCCTTGATCGTTGCTGCTCGTGCCATCAGTGTACCGGATTCAGTCGGCAGAAACTGGTCTCCCAATTGCGCCTTGGGTAATTTGTGCCCGGCTTCGAGCGCTTCACAGCACATTTGCCAAGTCAAATGCCGTTCTGCCTGATCTGAGCCAATGAAGGGAATGTCCATTCTGCCAACAAGCCCTTCGCAATTGAAATTGTAAAGGGTTTTTGAAAACGTTTCTGGTTTGTTCACATTTGCTTTGTAATCGTTTAAGCAACATGCAAAGGGATGATGATGGCAGAAGCGATTCGCATTATTGGTATTGATCCGGGCTTGCAGCGTACAGGCTGGGGTGTGATCGAATCGCTCGGCAATTCATTGCGTTTTGTTGCTTCTGGCACAGTAAAATCAAACCCCAAGCATGATTTGGCTTCGCGACTTTGCCAGCTCCACGATGCGTTGGTCGAAGTGGTCCATGGGCAAATGCCTCATGAGGCCGCGGTGGAAAACACATTCGTCAATGCCAGTGGCTCTTCCACGCTCAAACTGGGTCAGGCGCGCGGCGTCGCCATGCTGGTGCCGGCGCTCGCCGGGTTGCCGGTTGAGGAATACGCCCCTAACCAGGTCAAAAAATCGGTCATTGGCGTGGGTCACGGCGACAAGAAACAGATCGCAACCATGGTAAAAGTGTTGATGCCGCGCGCCGAGTTCAACTCCGAAGACGCTGCCGACGCGCTGGCGATTGCCATCTGCCACGCTCATATGCGTGGCGCGCGCATCATGGAAAAAAGGCTGGCCACCGCATGATTGGAAAATTGAAGGGAACGATCGACGAGATCGCCGATGATCATGTGATTTTGGATGTGCATGGTGTGGGCTACACGGCGCATTGCTCATCGCGTACATTGGCCAATCTGAATGTGGGTGAGGCAGCGGTGCTTTACATAGAAACCTATGTCCGCGAGGACCAGCTCAAACTGTTTGGATTTGCAACCCAGTTGGAGCGTGACTGGTTTCGACTGCTGCAAAGCGTACAGGGAGTGGGCGCGAAAGTTGCACTGGCCATTCTGTCCACCCTCACGCCATCTGATCTGGCCAATGCCATTGCGCTGCAGGACAAGGCGATGGTCGCACGTGCGCCCGGGATTGGTCCGAAAGTCGCGCAGCGGATTGTTACCGAATTGAAAAACAAGGTGCCTGCATTTGCGTCAGATACCACTGGCACAATGGGTCTCAAGCAGGAACTGGGCGAGGGAGTGGCTTCAAGTGCTGTCACCGACGCGGTTTCCGCCCTGTCCAATCTGGGTTATAGCCGTGAACAAGCCGCCAATGCTGTGAGCGCAGCCATCCGTGATGCCGGTGAAGACGTCGGCAGCGCGACATTGATACGTTTGGGCCTGAAGGAGTTGGCGGGTTGAAACATTTGAACGACCAGCGCCTTAAGGATGCGCTCTGATGAGTGAGCCGGAACGACTTATCGATGGCCAAAAACGTGGTGAGGATCTTGATGTCTCGCTGCGGCCGGAAATGCTTGATGATTTTACCGGTCAGAAAGCAGCGCGCGAAAATCTCAAAGTGTTTATCGAAGCAGCGCGCAACCGCGGTGAGGCGCTGGACCATGTCTTGTTCGTCGGGCCGCCCGGTCTAGGCAAGACGACGCTGGCGCAGATCATGGCCAAGGAATTGGGTGTCAATTTCCGTTCGACCTCTGGTCCGGTAATTGCCAAGGCCGGCGACCTCGCTGCGCTCCTGACCAATCTGGAAGACCGGGATGTTCTGTTTATTGATGAAATTCATCGGCTTAACCCGGCTGTAGAGGAAATTCTCTATCCGGCAATGGAAGATTATCAGCTTGACCTGATCATTGGTGAGGGTCCCGCAGCGCGTTCGGTTAAGATTGATCTGGCCAAGTTTACGTTGGTTGCTGCGACCACGCGGCTGGGGCTTTTGACGACGCCACTGCGTGACCGCTTCGGCATTCCGGTGCGGCTTGAGTTCTACTCGGCCGAAGAATTGGAACAGATCATTCGACGTGGTGCCCGCATCATGGGTCTGAACATTGCTGATGAAGGCGCGATGGAGATCGCACGGCGATCCCGTGGCACGCCCCGCATTGCCGGGCGGTTGCTCCGGCGCGTACGTGATTTTGCCGATGTGG
>JAHEJF010000570.1 GCA_024639025.1 Ahrensia sp.
CAAAAAGCTCAATTTCGACAAGATCCGTCGGCAATGCAGCACAATTGATATGTACGAACGGGCGATCACTGCGCGCACTTGCTTCATGCACCATCTTTGCTGCCACATCCTTGCCCGTGCCGGTCTCCCCAATCAGCAAGATATCGGTTTCAAGCGCTGCGAGAGTGAGCAGTTGATGGCGAACTTCCTCAATCAGTTGCGAATGTCCAGACAATTGCACTCCGGTGCTCGACTGAGCGGCCAAAGTTGAGCGCAGCTGGCGGTTCTCCAGCGTAAGCCGCCGCTTCTCCATGGCGCGGCGCACAGTCTCAACAAGCCGGGACGGAATATAAGGTTTTTCGATGAAGTCGTAAGCACCCTGGCGCATGCACTGCACAGCAAGATCAACATCGCCGTGACCCGTCACCATAATTACGGGAAAAGCAGTATCGATGGCCTGCACCGCTTCTAGCAGTTCAACGCCGTCCATTTGCGGCATTCGAATATCGGTCACGACAATGCCGTCGAAGTCGCGTGTGACATGCTTCAGCAAATCTTGGGCACCGGAGAACAACTGAACGGGCAGTTCTTCAAGCTGGAAAGTCTGACCCGCGGCCAGCCGCAGATGCTCTTCATCGTCAGCAAATAGAATTGTACTCATTCAGCGGCCTCTTTGGCGCTGGACGGTTCGGCCAGTTTCAACGTGACAACAAACACTGCGCCACCCTCATCATGATTGGCAGCGCTCAAATTCCCGCCAAAATCGCGCACGATATTGTAGGAAATAGAAAGGCCCAGGCCCAAGCCCTTACCGGGATCCTTGGTTGTAAAGAACGGATCAAACAACAGCTTCATCACTTCATCATCGAGACCGGGCCCCTGATCGTGCACGATCAGAGAAACCTGATCACTGTCCTGTTGAATTTGGATATCTATCTGCTTGTCTTCCTGATCTGCCATGGCGTCCACCGCATTGCTGATCAAGTTAACGATCACGTGCTGCAACCTCACCTGGCCGCCTATAACGCTGATTTCGGCGTCAGGCCGCTCATAACGGACCTTTGCATCTGCGCCTGTAATGCGCGGCTGCATAAGGGCCAATGCGTCATCCACAACACCGAGCAGCGATACCGGCTTCACTTTTTCTTGTGGCCGCCTCGCAAAATTTCGCAAATGCTTGGCTATCGCAGACATGCGATCTGCAAGTGATGAGATCTGCCTGACATTGCCTTCGGCTTCATCAGAACGGCCACGATGCATGAACGTCACGGCGTTTTCCGCATAGGCTTTGACAGCCGCCAACGGTTGGTTGAGCTCGTGGGAAACGGCAGCGGACATCTGGCCGAGTGCTGCCAGTTTGCCTGCTTGAATGAGTTCGGTTTGCGTTTTGCGCAACCGGTCCTCCGCCGCTTTACGTTCTTCAATTTCGCCAAGCAATTGAGTGTTGGCCAAATTTAATTCAGCGGTGCGCTCCCGTACCCGCCGCTCAAGAAGCTCTTGTGCAGCAGCTTGAGCAGCCAGACGCTCAGCCTGACGCATTCGCCTTTGCAAGAGAACAAATGCCAGCAAAGCAGCCAACGACAAAAACAGCACAATGCTGATCGCGGTGGTTCGAGCCAAGGCAAATGCATCGCCGGTTGGTGTCAGGATGGTGACGCGCCATCCTGCACGGGCAATCAACGAAGTCGATGAGACATAACTCTGGGTTTTGCCGTCATCCTCGATCTCAATGACGCTGTATTTTTCATTCAGCGATCTTGATTGATTGGGCAGCGGCAGCAATTGATCTACCGGAAACTGGTTCGCTGCAGCGATCAGCGCCATCTGGTTGTCTGTCAAAGGAGACATCGCACGGAAATTCCAGTCCGGTCGACTGGACATGAACACGATGTCATTGGCATCACGCACGATGATCTCGGCGCGGCCCTCTCGCCAAGTGGCTTCGAACTGGTCGACGGCAAATTTAACCGCGACCACGCCTGCAATTCGAAAATTGTCGCGTACGGGCGAAGCATAGAAAAAGCCGCGATCGCCGCTCTGTGTTCCCAAGGCGTAGTATTGTCCCAAACCACCTGCCACCGCTTGCGAGAAATAGGGCCGGTAGGTCACAATCGATGAATCACCATCACCAACCGGCGGAACCGCGA
>JAHEJF010000571.1 GCA_024639025.1 Ahrensia sp.
GAAACCCTTTCTGCATCTGATACAAACTTTCTGAAACCAAGATAACCGATGGCTGCAGCTGCAGCGACAAGCAGTAATTGTGGCATCATCTCCTCCATATCTTACCCCGCATTCCATTTGGGTGCCGGATATTAAAGTCCCAGGCGGTTCCAAAGGGCCCGTTCGTCAATCGCGCTTATGGTACCATCAACCAGCTGCGATGAAAGGGCTGAAACATCTGCTTTACCGAGCAGTGTATCAACACCCGTTAGTTGGCGTCGACCAAAGAGGTTGCGCTGCGGCGAAATCAATCTCAGTTGCGTCTTTTCGCCAAACCGTTCCCTCAGAAATGATCGCATATCACCTATATGATCAACCAGGCCAAGTTCCTTTGCCTGGGCACCGGCCCAGAACTGGCCTGTAAACAGGTCAGGATTGTCTGCCAATTTATCGCCGCGCCTTTCCTTGACCAAGTCAATAAAGACCTGATGGATTTCAAGTTGCAGTTCCTTGATCCGATCAATGTCCACCTTCTTTGCAGGCTTGAAGGGATCCAGCGTCGACTTGTTGCTGCCGGCGGTATAGACCCTTCTTTCAACACCAATCTTCTTGATGGCTTCAACAAATCCAAATCCTGCCGATATCACGCCAATTGATCCAACAATGGAAGAAGGATCTGCAATGATCTCGTCACCAGCAACCGCAATCATGTAACCGCCTGATGCCGCCGCGTCTTCGGTGAATACAAAGACCTGTTTCTTGTTCTCTTCGGCCAGATCCCGAATGCGTTTCGAGATGAGGCGCGACTGTACAGCGGAACCACCCGGCGAATTAACCGCAATGGCAACTGCAGGCGCGCGCTTGTCGCTGAACGCCTTTTCAAGCAACTCAGCCACCCCGGCCAGCGAAAGACCGGGATTGAGCGGGCTGCCCGAAGTCGAAATAACGCCTTTGAGCCGCACCACAGGAATAATCGACACAGACTTATTGAAGCGGGCTGGAATGAGTTTAGAGAGGTATTTTTTCAACGTTTGTATTATCGGAAACACTCCGATCCCATATTATTGACCGAGCCTTATGTAATCATCTGGCCGTCAAGTACAATGGTTGCCGCGGTATTGTTTGTCTAGAGCGTTTCCGCCTTCAACTAAAACGCTTGCGCGGATTTGGGCATTGAAAATATTGGATAAATCCGGGTACTGCGAATCCATCAAAGGCCGACAGAGTCTAGTAAAGATCGTTGATCAATGCGCCGTCAATGGCCGCAGTATTCATCTTGTCGACATGGGACGGCTGGTAGTTTGCGCCACGCACCAATGCGGCGTGAACATAGGCATTGAAAAGTCGGTCACGCGAAACCGGCCTGCTTGATTGAGCGAGAAGGACCTTGGGTGTGTCCTCCAATGCAGGGCGCGCCATGGGAATAGGCAAATTCTCAGGCGGCCGCATTTCCAACAGCGCATCCATCGGCCACGCGGCGCGCAGTTCGGCGACGCTCATATCAACAACATTCACATCGATATCGTAATTGGCACCTTTAACGCGGTACGGGCAGCGACGGGAGTTGCAGTTGATCTGGGCCTGGAATTGCCAAATGCCATAGCTTTGCCAATTGCCCTTTGGGAAATGCTTTTCGATATCTGGCTTGTATCGCGCATACCAAAGCGGCAGGCGGGACAAGATCTGATATTGAAATCGATTATTGGCAATATGTTGGGCGGTGATGCCATTGGTATAGAGCATGGGCCATCGGCCCAAGCGCTCGTGGATGCGTTTGGCAAATATCTCCGCATCAGCCAAAGACATCCACTTTTCCGCGTCAATATCTTCAATGTCCAGCACGATCAGTTCATCGTCTGTCGGGCTGGTATACTCAATGAAGTGATCGGCTTGCAAAATTGGATTTCCCGGGCGGGCCAGGTGATAGGCACCCCACTTAAGTCCGAGTGTTTTCGCAAGTGTGCGGCGCGTGTGATACAGCTCTTTGCCCACGGCATAACGGCGCCATTTGGTTTTGCACAGCTTGTACGCTGCCTCATCACCATCACAACGATATCGCTCGGCGAGACCGTCAGATCCCTTATGGATGAATGCTGCGATACGCTCGTTCTTCGAAATGGTGACAAGATCAAATTCATTGAACTCG
>JAHEJF010000572.1 GCA_024639025.1 Ahrensia sp.
TGGGCGAAAGCTTTCATCACTCAGCCTCATCTTCATAGCCAACCATGTTAAGTGGTTTGGCACGGATCTGATTAAGCTCGCACCAGCGAACCAGCGCTTCCTCACGGCCATGGGTTACCCAGACCTCCGAAGCCTTGGTCTGCTTGATTGTATCGGTCAGTTCATCCCAATCCGAATGGTCAGACAGGATCAAGGGAAGTTCAACGCCTCTTTGTTTTGTGCGCGCTCTTACGCGCATCCATCCCGAAGCAAAGCAATTGATTGGATCAGGAAAACGACGCGCCCATTTGTCGGCGAAGGCCGATGGTGGCCCGACAATAATTTTGCCGGCAAATTTGGCCTTGTCACCGCCGTCAATCGTGGCCGGTTCGAGGCGACCCAGATCGATCGATCGGCTGCGATAATAGTCACACAGCATTTGCATCGCACCGTGAATAAATATCGGGTCCTGATAACCCGCCTGACGGATGAGCGCGATCACGCGTTGTGCCTTTCCCAAGGCGTAGGCGCCGACCAGATGAGCGCGATCAGGGAATTGACCTACGCTTTTCAGAAGTTTAGCGATTTCTTCGCGGTCGTCGGGGTGCCGGAAAACCGGCAATCCAAATGTGGCTTCTGTGATAAACACATTGCACTCAACGAGTTCAAATTTGGCGCATGTCGGATCATCTCGGCGCTTATAGTCGCCCGAAGCCACGATCTTCAAGCCGTCTTTTTGCACTGCGATTTGTGCTGAACCCAACACATGACCGGCAGGGTGCCACGAGACCGTAACACCGCCAATCTCCATGCGTTGACCCAACTGGGCTGTTTGAGTCGATGTTGCAAAACGATCGCCGTAGCGAATGGCCATGATGTCCAGCGTTTCCCGCGTCGCCAGAACATGCGTGTTTCCCGCGCGTGCATGATCAGCATGTCCGTGGGTAATCAGCGCGCGTTCGACCGGTCTCACCGGGTCGATATAAAAATCACCTGGCGGGCAATAAAGCCCGTTTGGGGTCGGGCGTAAGAGCTGTTCGGGACGCATCGCCACAAGATAGACCGAAACGTGAACATTTCAACTTGGCGAAAGGGCGATTCCGCCTTATCTCTGGATTCCATGAGCGTAATTGAACCAGTCCGCAAGGATGACATTTCCGGTTTTGGCCTGCCACAGCAGTTCACAGACTGGTTTGGCCAAAGAGGCTGGCAACCACGTGCGCATCAGCTTGAGTTGCTTGCCAAAACACAGGCGGGACAATCGACGCTCCTTATCGCGCCAACGGGTGCTGGCAAGACGCTGGCCGGATTTTTGCCCGCTCTGGTGGATCTCACCAAACGCAGCACACGAAAAGCTGGCCAAATCAAGCCCAGGGTTCACACGCTCTACATATCGCCGCTCAAAGCCCTGGCCGTCGATATTGAACGAAATCTTGCCAAGCCGGTTGCGGAGATGGACCTACCGGTGCGCATCGAAACCCGCACCGGCGATACGCCGAATGCCAAAAGGCAAAGGCAAAAGCTCAATCCGCCAGACATATTACTGACGACGCCTGAGCAACTGGCACTGCTTCTTTCGCACAAGGATGCGGACCGGTTCTTCGGCGATCTTCGTTTTGTTGTGTTCGATGAATTGCATTCGCTGGTAACTTCCAAACGCGGCCATTTGCTGTCGTTGGCCCTCGCTCGGCTATGGCGGCTGCGGCCTGCGCTAAAGGCGATTGGACTGTCGGCCACTGTTGCCGAACCTGCGGATCTGCAAAGATGGCTGCTTCCGCAGCAGGTCAGGCAACCGGCGCAGTTGAGCGAATTGATTGTCGTTGAAGGCGGCGCAAAGCCGGACATCACGATACTTAAATCAGAAGAGCGCATCCCTTGGTCCGGTCATTCTGCACGCTATGCGATGGGCGAAGTCATGGATGCGATCGGGCAGCATCGCACCACCTTGATATTCGTGAACACACGCAGCCAGGCAGAGATGATTTTCCGCGAGCTTTGGACCATCAATGAAGATGGACTTCCCATTGCATTGCATCACGGCTCGCTCGATGTCAGTCAAAGGCGGAAAGTCGAACAAGCCATGGCCAATAATGCCCTGCGTGCAGTGGTCGCGACCTCAACGCTGGATCTGGGCATTGATTGGG
>JAHEJF010000573.1 GCA_024639025.1 Ahrensia sp.
CGGCGCTGCCATCATCAACGAAAATCGCTTCACATGGCCCGTCCAGCGAATCGAGCAGGTTTTTCACCCGCGCCATCGTGAGCGGAAGCACAGCCTCTTCGTTGTAAATGGGAACTACGAGACTGTATTTGATTTTTGAACTGCTCTGTTTCGCCCGCATCAGCAAATCCCTGAATAACATTCTGGTGCAAATAATAGGCGACAAACTATAATAACAGTTTAAACGGACGTGGATTTGGGTGGGGCGCCCATTGCAGTCTGAACAATTCAATAAGTGATGGAACGCTTCTGGGTTTAGATTTTGTTTCGCTTCATGCACACCACAAACCCGAACAGCTTTACGCCATAACGATGTACGATATTTTGGTGCGCCCAAAGTCTTCTATGTCCACATCGTGGATGATGCCGCGCGATGTCGCAAATGACGGCGCTGTCAGAGTAAAATGTTTTACTTGGGTCGCGAGGTAAATTTAGATTTCACCGGCACTGAGATTGTTTGCTTTTTCCAGTTCCGCTTAAGCCGGTTGAACCGCTTCTTAAGTATTTTTATTTTGCTCTGACAGTGCCTCTTAAGCTGTAATCTGTTCCAAAAACCCTGATGACGGACAATTGTTAACGCGCATCTTCTTGATCTGCTCAAATTTTAGCCGGTCAGTTCAGGGAAAGTTACAGTCCTTCCGTTAACGTAACTCGTTGAAGAATATTGAAGGGACATGCTGTGCGCGCACTGCTGTTGGATGACGAGCGGATCTACTTGGAAGTTGCAAAAGGCTGTCTTGAAGCGTTGGGCGCAGAGGAAATTTTCGCTACGTCCAATCAGTCTGAAGCCACCGAGTATTTGCGCAAAGAAGATATTGATCTTGTGATGACCGACCTCAATATGCCGGGTCAGGACGGCTTGGGATTCTTGCGTACACTGGCGCAAATGGAGTTTGGTGGAGCGGTGATCATCGTTTCAGGCGAGAGATCTTCAATTGTTGGTTCTGCTGGTGCAATCGGTGATCGACTTGGACTGAATGTGTGTGGTGCTCTTAGAAAGCCGCTGGACCCATCTGTTCTGAAGTCAGCATATGAACTTGCCAAAGCTTCCGTCAAACAGCGTCAAAATGTGGAACCAGTTGCAAAGCTCGTGCCTAATGGCCAGCTGACGCCCGTTTACCACTATCAACCTCAGATAGATCTACGGACCGGAGATTTGATTGGCGCTGAAGCGCTGTTACGCGCCATCGACCAGAAAGGTAGTCTCTTTGGCCCCAGCGAAATGCTGGACACAGCAGAGTCTGCTTATGAGTGTTTCGCATTGACCGAGCGGCTATTTGAGATTTTTTGTAGCGACATTGTTCAATTGCGCAATAAAGGCTTTTCAAACCGTTTTTCCTTCAATGTGGACGCAGTAAACCTGGAATTTCCGCAATTTGCGGAGATGCTGATGGAAGCCACCAGCCGACACAAACTGAATACAAAAGGCATTGTCATTGAACTCACTGAATCGCAATTGCCCAATGATGAAACCTGGCTGCTTGAAGTGATTGCGCGTCTGAGCATAGCAGGATTTGAAGTGGCCATGGATGACTTTAGTACCGGAGCTTCGAATTTTTCTTTGCTACGGGCTGGAGCGTTTGAGGAACTAAAGCTTGATGTTGGACTGGTGCAGAGCAGTGCCATTGATATTTCAACAGAGAAGTACATCGCCAACACAATCCAGATTGCAAATGAACTGAAGATGCGCGTTGTGGCAGAAGGCGTGGAGACAGAAGGCGATCTGCATCGAATGAAACAGCTAGGAGTGACATGCGTTCAAGGCTTTTTGTTCGCCAAACCGGCTGCCAGCAGGCATTTGAAGATGAACTATTTCACCGATGGCAATGAAGCGCGTGCTGCATCCTAATCTGGGTACCATAGCTTTGAGAGGCACCGTCAGACCAAAATAATGAATACTTGGGAAGCGGTTCAACCGGCTTAAGCAAAACTGGAAAAAGCAAGCAATCTCAATGCCGGCAAATTCTCATTTTGCCTCGTGACCTAAGTAATTGATTTTACTCTGACAGTGCCATTATCGTTAATGCTTTGTTCTTCAGACACTTCCGCATTTTAGTCGACCGCTTCAATCATATTTATGACT
>JAHEJF010000574.1 GCA_024639025.1 Ahrensia sp.
GCCTGAGCTGCTGCGACGATTCCAACCGAAGTCGGGGCAATGATGGCTTTCAAGTCAGGATGCGCCTGCATCAAGCCTTGAGCTTCCGTATAGGATTTGTCGGCCTTGTCATCTCCATAGACGGTCGCCACAACATTAATGCCCGGATAGTTGCCCATCACCTTGTTCATCTCTTCAATCCAGATGTTCTGGTTCGTGGCTGTTGAAGTCGCCGACAGTACCGCTACATCGCCGCCGTCAGGCAAATTGTCCGCTGCCAATTTGATGATCATGTTACCGATCAGAGGATTGGAAGACGGGTTGAGGTGCAATTGCCGTCCATCTTTGGCAACACCGCTGTCCCAGCTGATCACCTTGATGCCGCGGTCCATCGCCTTCTTCAATGTCGGTACCAGCGCGTCTGTATCATTAGCCGAAATAGCAATCGCATCGACTTTCTGGGCAATGAGGGAATTGATGACCTCAATTTGTCCTTCAGCCGTTGTGTCAGTTGGGCCAGTATAGATAATTTCCACATCGCCGAGCTCTGTAGCTGCTTCTTCACCACCCTTTGCGGCGGCTTCAAAAAAGCCAATCCCCAAGGCCTTCACGACCAAAGCTATGCGTTTGTCCTCGGCCTGTGCGCCAGCTGTCCAACCGACAAGGGCCACACCGATTGCGGCGGTTGTTACAAGTTTCTTCAATATACCCATTTGATTTCCTCCCTTGGGTGCTAAGTCTGTTTTGTAAAAGTCTATGACGCGGTCGGTGACATCTGCTCCTGGGCTGGATGTATCTTGGCCACGATCAATTCCACCCCGGCTTCTTCAAGCATGCTGGCAGAATGGTCTTCGATATCTTCGTCCGTTATCACTGTTGAAATCCGTTCAAGGCCACACAGAATGAGGCTCGACCGCTTTTTGAACTTCGACGAATCCACCAGAACAACCAGCTCATCAGCTTGATTTATGAGTTTCTGCTCTGCCTGGATGAGAAGCGGGTCGGCCTCCATCAACCCCAGCGCGCCCAGTCCTTGAGCACCCATGAACATGCGCTGAGCATAAAAGTTCTTGGTGACATCATTTTCAAACGGACTGAGTATGATGTTCTGCTCTCGATAGATTGTGCCGCCTGACAGCATCACTGTGTTCTTTGAGTGCTTGAGAAGATGTTCGGCAATCGGAAAGGAATTGGTAAAAACCTGACAGCGCTTGGTGACAAGCGGATGAACCATCTGAAAAGTCGTCGTGCCACCATTGATGATGATCGCATCGCCATCATTGCACAATTCGACCGCCGCTTGAGCGATGGTTCTCTTCTTGGCAACATTGATCGTTTCATTGACCGAGAATGTGCGACCAGCCAAGCCCACAAACTGAGGTGGATTGATCGATTCAGCACCGCCGCGTACACGGCGTAGCTTTTGCTGTACATGCAGGGTGGCAATATCCCGCCGAATGGTGGCCTCTGAGGAATCCGTCAACGCCACCATCTCGGCGACGGTCACAACAGGTTTTTCCTGAACTGCTGACAAGATTATTCTGTGGCGTTCACTCTCGTGCATTTCTTCCTCCCACCAAAAGACTTCCATCTAAATCAA
This sequence comes from Ahrensia sp., assembly GCA_024639025.1. GTDB lineage: Bacteria > Pseudomonadota > Alphaproteobacteria > Rhizobiales > Rhizobiaceae > Ahrensia. Next base: position 1,580 of record JAHEJF010000574.1, read on the forward strand.
GCAATGTCAATCATTTTCAATCATATTATGTCGTATTGCGCTGCACAATGATCATTTTTGATTGAAAATGATTGACAATCGAGGTGCTAAAGGTGTTGAGTAGTACGAGCAATGCGCGCTGCAGTAGCGCGGCTACGGGAGGAAGCCATGCTAGACAATGTACAATCCAAGAGACTCAAAAATCTCTGGGATTCAAAGAAGGCTGATGGTCTAAGCGAGCCCGAGTTGCTGCTTTACCGTTCTAATCTCTTGGGTTCTGATCACCGTGTGACCAATTATGGTGGCGGCAATACATCTGCAAAAGTGATCGAGAAAGATCCGTTAACCGGAAATGACACACAGGTGCTGTGGGTCAAGGGCTCGGGAGGCGACATTGGAACGATTGAAATCGATGGTTTCGCGACACTGTATATGGACAAACTCAACGCTCTGAAAGTGCTCTATCGGGGCGAAGAATTCGAAGACGAGATGGTGGGCTACCTTCCGCATTGCACATTTAATCTCAATGCGCGCGCTGCTTCCATTGATACGCCACTTCATGC
>JAHEJF010000575.1 GCA_024639025.1 Ahrensia sp.
CAATGCAATAGGCTATTGTGTTGGTGGTACACTGCTTTCTGCGGCCCTGGCTTATATGGCCCGGCTGGGTGACAAGCGCATAGCAACCGCAACCTTGTTCACAACGCAGGTCGATTTCACGCACGCCGGTGATTTGAAAGTGTTTGTGGACGAAGAACAGCTGGAGGCGCTGGAAGAACAAATGCGCGAGACCGGCTATTTGGAAAGCTCCAAAATGGCCAGCGCATTCAACATGTTGCGCGCTGGAGACATGATTTGGCCCTATGTGGTCAACAATTACATGAAGGGTAAAGCACCCACACCGTTCGACTTGCTCTACTGGAATGCCGATTCAACCCGCATGGCATGCACCAACCACTTGTTCTACTTGCGCAACTGCTATCTGGAAAACCGCCTCTCTGCAGGAACCATGCGCATTGGCGGCGACAAGGTCGACATGAGCAAGGTCAAAATACCGATCTACAATCTGGCAGCCAAGGAAGATCACATTGCGCCGGCCCTTTCGGTATTTGAAGGATCAAAATTCTTTGGTGGCGATGTAACCTATGTGCTCGGCGGCTCAGGCCATATTGCCGGCGTGATCAACCCGCCGCACAAAAACAAGTATCAATATTGGGTCGGCGGTAAAGTCGAAGGTTCGTTCGAAGACTGGCTTGAATCTGCCGAAATGACCGAAGGCTCCTGGTGGCCACATTGGCAAAAATGGATTGAATCCAACAACAAGCAAAAAGTTGATGCACGTACCAATCATGGTGGAAAGAAGCTCAAATCACTGGGAGATGCACCTGGCACCTATGTCAAAAAACGCACATAGTCCCCTGCATCATGATTTTTGAACCACCACTTGTCAGTGGCTCCCTGATCAAACGCTACAAGCGATTTCTTGCCGATGTAGCCCTGGACGATGGCAACCAGATCACCGCTTCAGTGCCCAATACCGGTTCCATGCTCGGCTTGACGACACCCGGATCAAAGGTCTGGCTTTCAGTCAACAATGATGGAAAGCGCAAATATGCCCATTCCTTGCAGTTGGTTGAGGCAAACAACACCGTGGTCGGTGTGAACACCGGACTGCCCAATAAACTGGTCAGAGAAGCAATTGAAGCCGGACAGATTGCCGATCTGGGATCCTATCAGACCATAAAGCAGGAGCAAAAATACGGAGAGAACTCCCGGATTGACTTTTTGCTGGAAGATCCCAAACACGGAAAAGCGTTCGTGGAAGTAAAGAACGTACACTTTGTCAGGTCTCAAAACCTGGCCGAATTCCCTGACAGCGTAACCTCGCGCGGCGCCAAACATTTAAGAGAACTCAGTGACATGGTCAGGCAAGGTCACCGCGGCATAATGGTTTATCTTGTTCAACGGAGCGATTGCGAGCGCTTCAAACTATGCCGCGATCTTGATGAAACCTATTGCAATGCATTTGATCTTGCGATCAAGGTGGGGGTTGAAGCATTTGCAATTCGGTGCCAAGTGAATAGCAAGGCTATTGTGCCAGAAAAGCTGATCCCAATCGATGAACCCGTTTTGACGTCGAACCAGCTTTGATTAGTGACAGGCATTAAAAATGGTAAACTATCTGGACGCTGAAACGGCGCCTCTAAAAAATACAGGGCAAATCCGACTCCATGGCGAAGAGGGATTTGAAGGCATGCGGAAGGCGGGCGCTCTAACCGCGCATGCATTGGACCTTGTCGCGCCCATGGTCAAAAACGGCACGACCACCAATGCCATCGACAAGATGCTGTACGAATTTGGCATGGACAACAACGCTATGCCTGCCACGCTGAACTACCGCGGCTACACAAAGTCCTCATGCACGTCGATTAATCATGTCGTTTGCCATGGAATCCCCAACGACAAGCCGTTGCGTGAAGGTGAAATTGTCAATGTTGATGTGACTTATGTGCTCGATGGGTGGCACGGCGACTCGTCAAGAATGTATCCGGTCGGTGAAGTAAAACGTGCTGCCGAGCGCTTGATGGAAGTGACCCATGAGTGCCTGATGCGGGGTATTGCGGCGGTGAAGCCAGGCGCAAAGCTGGGCGCTATCGGTGCAGCCATTCAAGAATTTGCCGAAGCGCAACGTTGTTCCGTGGTGCGCGATTTTTGCGGACA
>JAHEJF010000065.1 GCA_024639025.1 Ahrensia sp.
ACCAAAAAAGCATTGGACTGTTATGTTACAATAGTCAATTATCTTCTCAAAGGACGGCCAATAATTGGCCCCAAATGTGTTTGGGAGGACACCATGAAAATCAAAACTATGTTCCTTGGACTGGGCACCGCAATCGTCCTGTCTTCAATGCCAACACTGGCACAGGCCAAGACCCGTCTGATCGTCAATTGCTTCTGGCCGCCGCAACATTTTGTCTGCCAAGAGATTCTGCCAGGCTGGCTCGAAGAAGTTGAAAAGGTCACTGAGGGTCGTGTGGTCGGGAACATTCCGCCAAAATCGGTTGCCCCACCCCCCGAACAATTGGGTTCTGTAGAAAAGGGCGTGGTCGACGCGGCAGTTCAGTTCAATGGCTTGATTGGCAACCGCGTCAATGGTGCGCTGACCGCCATGCAGCCCTTTGTCGGCGCATTCAACGGTCCGGCCATGACGCAGGCACAGTGGGAAACAAATCGGAAGTTTTTCCCCGACGAGTTCGAAACGGTCGAACTGCTGTCGCAATGGGTGATCACACCAGGACGTCTGTTCTCGACAACCGATGAACCGGTAAAATCGCTGGACGATTTTGTTTCTCGCAAAGTATGGGCACTGCCCGGGCCGCTTGCCAATATCGGCAAGTCACTGGGCGCAGGGGTTGTGGCGACCCCGGCGGTGAAATCCAATGAGGTGATATCTCGCGGTGTCGTGGATGCACATTTGGGACTGGGCGGCGATGCCATTCAATCATTCCAGGTCATTCCATACACCAAATCCATGACGCAATTCTCCAAGGCAATTTACACCACCACCTTCTCCTTTGTGATCAACAAGGACAAGTGGGCCGAGATTTCTGCTGAGGACCAGGAAGCCATCAAGGCCATAAGTCAGGACAAGCTGGGCATGGCAGCCTCGGCAAAGTGGGATTCGGTGTCCGCAGGCGTCTACGGAAAGTTTGAAGAATTGGGTATCACCACAGTCGATGCTGATCCAGGACTTGAAGAAGCGTTCATGAGCGCTGCCAAGCCGATCACTGATGCATGGAAAGCCAAGGCAACAGAGGCCGGAATCGATGCGGAAGCAGCGCTGGCCTTCTATCAGGAACGATTGGCGGAACTGACTAAATGAACGATACGCCCGACAAGCAGGGCGTGGTCAGAACATCACTGAGCAAAGCGATGGTAGCGCTTGAGAACTTCTCAAGCGTCATCATCCTGATCATGATGCTTTTGACTTTCGCCGACGTGATTGGACGCTACATTCTCAACAAGCCCATTTTTGGCGCTTCCGAGATGATTTCGGCGCTGCTTGCACTGGCGATATTTTCCGGTCTCGGTGTTACAAATGCACGTGATGACCACATCACGGTTGAGTTGTTTGAAGAGCCAGTCAAACGTCTGTTCGGACCCACCCTATACGAGATCATCATTCAATTGTTCTCGGTCGTTGCAATGACACTGATTGCCGTCGTGCTTTTCGAACATGCCATTGAATCCTATCAGCTCAATTCACTGACGGTGGTGCTCGAAATGCCGCTCTACTATGTAACCGGCTTCGTTTCTTTTCTGGCGCTGTTGAGCGTGGTGTCTCAAATCACAGGCGTCGTTCTGAAAATTATCGATACAAAGAACAACGCGGCGGAGTCTGATTCATGACGACCGCATTGCTGGGTTTTGCGGCCCTCCTGGCTCTTTGTTTTTTTGGCTTTCGCGTCGGCTTTGCAACGCTCATTGTGGGCTTTGTCGGCTTTGCGTTGGAGCGCGGCTGGTCGCCCTCACTGGCCATGGTCGCCCAACAAGTCGCAGAAGACGCCCAGAACTACAACCTGTCGGTGATTCCCCTGTTTATTCTGATGGGTGTTTTCATCTATCGCTCTGATGTCAGCAGCGATCTGTATGATGCCGCCTATGCGGCACTTGGTCGACTCAAGGGTGGGTTGGCGCTTGCAACTGTATTGGCTTGCGGTGGCTTCTCTGCCGTTTGCGGATCGACGCTTGCCACCGCTGCTACAATGTCCAAAGTCGCCATGCCTCAAATGAAGGGCTTCAATTACAGCGACAAACTGGCAGCAGGCACCATTGCGGCAGGCGGCACTTTGGGGATCATGATCCCGCCTTCAGTGCCGCTGGTTATCTACGGCATTATCGCCGAGCAGGACATCGGCCTTCTCTTCATCGCCGGAATATTGCCCGGATTGCTTCTTGTCTCATTGTTTTTGCTGGCTGTGATGCTGACCGTGCGGATTGATCCCCTGGCAGCCCCTGACGCAGACGACCTTGATCCAAAACGCAAAAAGGAAGCCATTCGCGGTACCATGCCGATCCTGATACTGTTCATCATTGTACTGGGCGGTATCTACGGCGGCATCTTCACCGCAACCGAAGCGTCGGGCATTGGTGCATTTGGTGCGGCAATAATCGCCTTCATGCGCGGCCATCTTCGCACGATCAAGGAATGGCGCACGTGCCTTGTTGAAGCCGCGATGACGACATCCAAGATCTTCATCGTGTTGTTTGGCGCGGTGGTGTTTGCTCAGTTCATCAACCTTTCTGGCATGCCCTATGATTTGCTGGACTATGTCGACGATTGGGAATTGTCAGCACTTGAGCTGGTAGCCTTTGTCTGCCTGATCGCTTTGCTGATGGGAATGGTGTTTGAGTCCATCGGCATTGTGGTGTTGCTCGTCCCGGTGTTTCTTCCGGCGCTGACTGCCATCGGTGTCGACATGATTTGGTTCGGCATCATTGTCGTTCTGGTGACAGAAATCGGGTTGATCACGCCACCCATTGGCATGAACGCCTTCGTCGTGAAATCCGTTTTGCCCCAAGTCAAGCTGGCAGACATTTTCAAAGGAGTGGTGCCTTATATCGGGGCGCTTTTCATTGGCTTGCTGCTCGTCTTCTTCTTTCCCCAGATTGCAACCATTCTGCCCAACCTTGCCCGGTGAATCATGACCAAGATCAAGAACATACTTTTTATCATGACCGACCAACTGCGTTGGGATTATCTGTCCTGCTATGGTCACCCGCATCTGCACACACCCAACATTGACAAGCTTGCCCAAAAGGGAGTGCGGTTTGATCGTGCTTATGTTCAGTCGCCGGTTTGCGGCCCATCGCGTGCCTCCTACTACACCGGACGCACTGTATTCAGTCATGGCGCTACCTGGAATGGGGTGCCGATTTCTGTCGATGAGTTGGGCATCGATGATTATCTAAAACCTGCGGGCATTGCGACTGCACTCGTCGGCAAGACACACCAGAGCATCGATCCTATCGGAATGGCACGGTTGGGGATAGATCCGGAAAGCACGATCGGCATGCATATCCGCGAGCCAGGATTTACCGCGTTTGAACGTGACGACGGCCTGCACCCGGATAAGGGACTAAAGAAACGTGGGGGCAAATTGCGCTACAATGATTGGTTGCGCAGCCACGGCTATGAAGGTGAAAATCCATGGGGAGACTACGCCAATGCGGCGGAGGGAGAGGATGGTGAAGTCCTCTCAGCCTGGCATCTGCGACACTCGAATCTGCCTGCGCGGGTGAAGGAAGAGCATTCCGAAACTGCCTATATGACTATGCGAACCAAAGAATTTATTACACAGATAGGCGACAAGCCCTGGCTGTGTCATTTGAGTTTCATCAAGCCGCATTGGCCGTACATCGCGCCGGCGCCTTACCATGACATGTATGGCCCAGAAAGCTTTTTGCCGCTCAATCGCGATCAGTGCGAAAAAAGCGATCCACACCCTGTCTACGAAGCGTTCATGCAGCAGCAAGTCGGCGAGATCTTTTCTCGACAAGGCGTTAGAGACACGGTCTTGCCCGGGTACATGGGGTTGATCAAGCAGATTGATGACCGTCTTGGAGAACTGTTTGATTGGTTGGAGGAACAGGGCAAAGCCGATGAAACCATGATCATATTCACTTCCGACCATGGAGACTACATGGGCGATCATTGGTTGGGCGAGAAGGAGCTATTTCACGATTGCTCCGCCCGTGTGCCCTTGATCATCTACGATCCACGACCCGAAGCCGACAGCACCCGCGGCACCGCCTGCGATGCACTGGTTGAAGCGATCGATCTACTGCCGACTTTCATTGAGGCCATGGGGGCGCCTGACGCCGATCATCGGCTCGAAGGAAGATCACTGATGCCACTGCTGCGCGGTGAGAAACCCGAGGATTGGCGCACGGAGGCGTTCTCTGAAATTGATTATGCATTTTATACCGCACGTGAGGCACTTGGGCTAAGCGCTTCGGACGCACGTGCGTACATGTTGCGTGGCGAGCGCTGGAAATACGTACATTTCAAGGGATTCCCGCCGCAACTCTTCGACATGCAAAACGATCCAAATGAATTGCGAGACTTGGGTCGACATCCTGACTACCAGGACGTTCGCACACAAATGATGGAGAAACTGCTTGACCGGCTGATTGAGCGAAAGAACCGCGTTACCTACACTGATGAGCAGGTCTATGAATCCAGGCGCGGTGAGAACAACAGTGGCGTCCTGATCGGCGTCTGGTAATCCAAGAGCACCTCAAGCTTTGCCTTAGGGCGTTTCAGTCTTCAACTGAAACGCTAGCACCGATTTGGGCGTTGAAAATATTGGATAAATCCGGGTGCCGTGATTCCATCAAAGGCTGACAGAGTCTAAGTGCTGGCGTGTCTTTTGCCTGCAAAAATTCAAGCAGGCCCAGCATCGGCATTTGATCAAAGCTGACCAGTCCCCAACAAAAAAGCGCCGACCTGGAGATCGGCGCTTTTTCAGCTGGACCAAAATCAACCCTTGTTATGCGGCATCGCGCTTCATCACCGCAGCCGCAATTTGCTTGAATTCGTCATCAGTCAGAATATCGCGCTTCTTGATACCAGCCTGTTTCACCAGATCCAGCATCTCGGCATTTTGCTCGGGTGTTACCTCGCCAATACCCAACTGGTCCAGCTTGTATTCAATCGACGCCTTACCGCTCTTCTTGCCCAGAACGACTTCCCCCTCTCGACCGGTCAGAGCCGGGTGTGTGCCAAACATGACAAGTGGATCATGCATGACATATTGGATGCCGATGCCGGACTCACGCGTGAAATTTCCAGCTCCGAGCAAAGGTTTGTTGCGTGCGATCGGCACGTTGGCCAAGCGCGAGAGCATTTCGCCCAACTCGGGTAGCTTGTCGAGCTTGTAGCCCGTCTCATAGCCATAAAGCAGGTCAAGCGTGACCATCAATTCCTCTAGCGCGGCGTTGCCGGTTCGCTCGCCAAGTCCGTTGCCACAAGAGTGCACGCATTGCGCGCCAGCGGTGACCGCAGCGATCTCTGTCGCCACACCCATACCAAAATCATTGTGTGTATGAATCTCAATCGGCAGGCCGGTCATACGATTCACCCAACGAACCATATACTTGATGGCCTCAGGCGTCGCACAACCCATTGTGTCGACGATACCGATTGAATCCGGAGGTGACTCGTTCATGATCCCCTTGCAGAGATTTTCCAGATCTTCTGGGCGCGCGCGTGTTGTATCATAAGGAAAGAACACGGCATGCAAGCCATTTTCCTTCGCGTAATTGATCACTGGTGCGCTGCGCTTGAGCACCTCTTCCCACGTCCAGCCAAATTGCGTTACCAATTTCGGATACCCAATGGGCACTTCGATGATCACACCATGGGCGCCACATTCCAGCGCCATATCGATATCAGCCTTCATGGCGCGCGCAAATGTATAGATCTTGGAGCCCAGTTGCAGCTTGGTGATCTCCTTGATTGCTTGTTCGTCTTGCGGCGAAACGGCGGGCATACCGGCCTCGATACGCTCAACGCCTATCTCTGCCAGCTTTTGAGCGATTGCCACCTTGTCATCAACAGAAAAGACCACACCGGGCGTTTGTTCACCATCACGTAACGTTGCGTCGTGAATTTCCACTTTCTCAGGAAGATCAAGTTCCTTGCGCACTTCTGGCTCAAAATTGTAGGGGCTCACCCAGAATTTGCCATCTTCAAAGTGGTTCTCGCGCATTGTGATCTCCAGTTCTTGGTGCTTGTTTGGCGCTGTGTTTCATGTTCGATATTTCCGATAATTTATACAGTCACGCAAAAATATCAACATTTTTCTAGCATTTGGGCCTCTGCAAACCCCAGCTAAACCACCTATTCGTCAGGGAAGCACAGGCGAGTATTCTCTATATTATTGGAATATATGGATTATTTAGAATAATGTGTGTCGAATTTACAGGTTGACAGCTGTGAATTTACCGCATTAAATTGAAAAAATATCGATATTTTGGAGTTAAAATGCCCGCATCGTCTCCATTTAGCGAATTTCTGTCTGCAGTCGCCCAACGCGGGCGATCAATTATTGGCATTCGCGCGCCAGACGAATTGGATATTTCCAGTTCGGATGTGATTGCTTTGTGCCACAATCTGCTCTCCAGCAAGGGAGATGCGTCGGGAATCGCGCTGTCATTCGAAATTCTTGAACGGTATCAACTGCTTGACGAAGGTGAGAAGTTGAAATTCTTCGAAGGTCTGGCCGATGATTTTGCAGCAGACGGCGCCATTGTCCAACAAGTCGCAAGGACCTATTTGGACGATCCAACGCCAAACAATCTAGGCGAATTGTCCCGTGCAACCGTTCCGCCACGGCGAAACCTCATCATCAGACTCAACCAGGCACCCAATGCAACATTTCAACTGATCAGCATGCGCTCCGATCTACTCGACCTGTTGCCGGATCATCCTGAACTCAAGGAAGTCGATCGCGACTTTGTCACGCTGTTCGCCTCTTGGTTTAATGGTGGCTTTTTGCAGCTTCGATCACTGGACTGGAAAAGTCCTGCCGAAATGCTTGAAAAGCTGATGCGATACGAAGCCGTGCACGGGATGGCTGGGTGGAGCGAATTGCGCGAGCGAATTGCCCCCCAGGATCGATTGATCTTTGGCTTCTTTCATCCACGCTTGGGCAATGAGCCGCTCATCTTCATTGAAGTTGCCCTGATGAAACAAATGCCTTCCGACATAGCCAGCATTCTTGAACCGGATGCGCCTCCGCTTGATCCGGCAAGCGTCAGGACTGCAGTCTTTTACTCAATCTCGAATTGCCAAAAAGGTCTGCGCGGCATTCCACTGGGCAGCTTCCTGATCAAGCAGGTGGTGGAAGAACTCAAACGAGGCTTTCCAGAACTTAAGGAATTTGTGACCCTTTCACCTGTACCGGGCTTTGGCCAATGGCTCAGGCAATTAATCGAAAAACAAAACGGTGAGGATAGCGGATCCGAACTGCCAAATACCGATATTGAGCAATTGCAACAGGTGATGAGCGTTGAATGGGTTTCAGACGAGACGCAGATTCAGCCGTTAAAGAGGGTGATATCAGCTGCAGCCGCGCACTATTTGAGTGCAGAAAAGGACTCAAAAAATAGGCCATTCGATCCGGTGGCCAAATTTCATCTGGGCAATGGTGCCAAGTTGGAGCGCATAAACTGGCCGGCAGACCATTCCCAAAATGGCGTGGATACCTCCTTCGGTCTCATGGTCAACTATCTCTACGACCTCAATGAAATCGAGAAGAACCATGAGGTGTTTGTAAAGACGGGCGAAGTGAAGGTGTCATCTGAGGTGTCTTCTTTGGCCAAAACATTCGATCGCAGCGTAAATCCACCGAATATCAGAGACAGATCATTGGTTTGAGGGAAAA
>JAHEJF010000066.1 GCA_024639025.1 Ahrensia sp.
TGCAGCGCGGTTTCCGACCGAACCGCGCACAACATGGCTTGAGATTACTGCGACCGAACTTGGTTTGTTTTGCACGGGAATGAGGCCTAGCGTCCGAGAAAATCAAGGAGCCAGATTGCCAGCAATATGAATGCAATCACTGACAGTCCGCGTCCGACGCGCTTGGCCCAAACTTCAACCTGATCGGATTGGTCTCCGTCTTTCCCAGCGAAATGCTCACGTGCCTTGTTGGCCTGACGCACGAAAGAAGAAGTGCCAACAATCTCCGACTCGGTTGAAACACGCTCCAACACGCGTTCGGATTCGCGTTGGCTTTCCTCTGGTGATTTATGCTTCTCGGCCATTGGCAATCTCCCCGGAAGCATAGTAGCGCGCAAGCAAAGCTAAGCGCAATCCAAACGATGGACAATGGTCCTCGAGTTTCATTCAACATTGAATAAAAATTTGCTGCAACGGAAAATCTCTCTGCTAAGGTGACGGTAACTCGGCTACCAAAAGCCAGAAGAAACCTGGGGGATCAACATGCCAAAAGCGCTGACCGCAACTGCAAAACGTGTTCTGAAGGCTGTTGCCAAGGACATGACCAAGGATGAAATATCGGTTGCCGAGCCCATTCTGGCTGATGCCCATACTGACGATTTGAGCGCCGTGCAGGCCGCGGCGCTCGCCGAGTCTATACGCTTGACCACCAAAGCACTGGCGAGCCACGGCAAGGGAAAATCCATCGTTCAGGTCGAAACATTGGACCAAGGCCTTCGCGAACCGATGACTGTCGTCTCCATCGTCAACGACGATATGCCATTTCTCTTTGATTCGGTGCTGGGCGAAATCAATGACTTTGCAGATGACGTGAAATTGGTCGTCCACCCCATTCTCGATGTTGCGCATCAGGGCAAGAGTTTCGAAGTTATCGACAAGTCGCGCCCGGGTTTGGCGCGCGAGAAAACACTGCGCACAAGTGTCATCATCGCATTTATCGAGCCTTTGGGAAAGAAAGCAGAAAAAGCGCTTCTTGGTGAAATCAAATCGACATTGGAACAAGTCAAGGCGGCAGTGCGCGACTGGCAGCCCATGCAGGGAAAGATGGACAATCTTGTTGCGACATTGAGGGAAGGTGTAACACCGGCGCGTAAATCAGACGTCACAGAAGCGCTAGAATTTCTGACCTGGTTGCGTGACGATAATTTCACATTCCTTGGCATTCGCGAATACGATTACGTCGGCGGAGAGAAACGCGGACAACTGGTTCGAGCCGACATTCCTGCATTGGGCATTCTCAGCGATCCAGAAATTCGCGTGATGAGGCGTGGCGCTGAGTCGGTGACCACCACAGACGAAATTCGAGCCTTTCTCAACAGTCGCGATGTTCTGATTGTGTCCAAGGCGAATGTGAAATCTGTCGTTCATCGACGCACTTACATGGACTATATCGGCGTCAAAAAATACGATGACAAGGGCAAGCTATCGGGCGAAGTCCGCATCGTTGGCCTTTTCACTTCGGCCGCCTATACACGCTCGGTCAAGCGTGTGCCTTTCATCAGATCGAAGGTCGAGAGCGTCATTACACGTTCCGAATATGATGCCAGCAGCCATTCAGGCAAAGCTCTTCTGAACATTCTGGAATCCTATCCGCGGGACGAGCTGTTCCAGATGGACGTCCTGACCTTGATGCGAAATGCCGAAGCCATTCTGGCGTTGGCGGACCGACCTCGCGTTCGGGTTCTAAGCCGGATTGATGCATTTGACCGCTTTGTTTCCATTATCGTCTACGTGCCGCGTGACAGATATTCTTCCGAAATTCGAGTGAAAATATGCAATGCGTTCGCACAGGCATATGATGGTCGGGTGTCGGCCTATTATCCTGCGTTTCCTGAAGGGAGTCTGGCTCGTGTCCATATCATTATTGGCCGCAGTGCGGGCGAAACGCCCAATCCAACCCAGGCCAGCCTGGAGCGCATCGTCTCTGACATTATCCGAACCTGGACTGACAATCTGCGCAATGAGCCCAATGTCGATCTGAACCTTGTAGCGCGCTACCAATTCCCTGATTCCTATCGGGATTCGGTCAGTGCAAGCCAGGCAGTTCAAGACATGGACTATATGAGCGGTTTGAGCAGTGACAATCCGATTGACGTCGACTTTTACGAAGGCAAGGGTGACGACAAAAGCAAGGCATCGGTTCGGATCTACCACATCGACGCACCAGTTCCGCTGTCAGAACGTGTTCCGGTGCTTGAGAATATGGGCTTCAAGGTCATAAGCGAACTGACCTACCAGATCCGTATTCCGTCAGCCACAGATAATGAGCCTTCTTCGATCTGGTTGCATGAAATGCAGTTGGAAAATGCATCCGGCACGGAAGTTCCAATGCAGGATGAAGGGCGAATGTTTGAGGAAGGGTATCTTTCTGTCTGGCGCGGAGACAATGAAAGCGACCTCTACAACGGTTTGATATTGGCTGCAGGATTTAACCCCCGCGAAGCAAAGGTCATGCGTGCCTACGGCCGGTTCCTCAAGCAAGCCGGAATTTCTTTTGGTCAGGATTATCTGGCGGGTGTGTTGATCAAACACAACATGATCGCCCGGCAATTGCTCGCATTGTTCGACGCCCGCTTCAATCCTGATTTGGCAGCTGATCCCAATGAGGACACCGCCGTGACGCAGAAACATATCAAGGCTGCGCTCGCCGACGGATTGACTGAGGTTCCCAATATTGACGAGGATCGCGTTATTCGACGCTTCCTCAATCTCATCGAAGCAACGCTACGCACAAATTACTACCAGCGCGACGCGAACGGAAATCCTCGCGCAGACCTGGCAATGAAATTTGACCCGCATCAGATTGATGGCATTCCCGATCCCAAGCCTTATCGGGAGATTTATGTATTCGCACCAGATGTGGAGGGATTGCACCTGCGCTTTGGGCCTGTCGCCCGCGGTGGTTTGCGCTGGTCCGATCGCTCAGAAGACTATCGCACTGAAGTTCTGGGCCTGGTTAAGGCGCAACAAGTCAAGAATGCTGTGATCGTTCCGGTCGGATCGAAGGGTGCGTTCTTCCCCATGCGTCTGCCCAAGAACGGAACACGCGACGAAGTCTATGAGGCAGGCAGGTCTGCCTACATCACTTTCATCTCATCGTTGATTTCCCTGACAGACAATCTTGAAAGTGGCGAAATTGTTCCCCCAACACTCACAGTGCGCCATGACGATGATGATCCCTATCTGGTTGTTGCGGCCGACAAGGGCACAGCGGCATTTTCAGATACTGCCAACGGCATCTCACAGGATCAGGATTTCTGGCTGGACGATGCATTCGCGTCTGGTGGTTCAGCAGGTTACGATCACAAGAAAATGGGTATTACCGCTCGTGGCGCGTGGGAAGCTGTAAAGCGACACTTCCGCGAGTTGGACAAGGACATCCAGTCCGAGCCGTTCACCGTCATGGGTGTTGGTGACATGTCCGGCGATGTATTTGGCAATGGCATGCTGTTGTCGAAGCAAATCCGATTGATCGCAGCATTCGATCACCGCGATATCTTCATCGATCCCGATCCTGATCCAGCAACCAGCTACAAAGAACGCGAACGCCTGTTCAAAATGGGACGTTCCAGCTGGCAGGACTACAATGTCAAAAAACTCTCCAAAGGCGGCGGCATATTCCCGCGCAGCCAAAAGATCATCACGCTGTCCAAGGCTGCCGCCGATGCTATTGGTTTGGACAAGCTGCGCGCATCTCCCAATGAAATCTTGCAGGCCATACTGAAGATGGAAGTCGAACTGATGTGGTTCGGCGGTATCGGCACTTATATTCGCGCAAGTCACGAAACCAATGCTGATGCAGGCGACAAGGCCAACGATGCTATTCGCATAACCGCCAAGGAAGTTGGTGCCAAGGTGCTGGGCGAGGGTGCAAATCTCGGCGTCACCCAGCCAGCCCGCATTGAATATGGTCTGCTGGGTGGGCGTTGCAATTCGGACGCCATCGACAATTCCGCCGGCGTGAATTCATCGGATGTGGAGGTCAATATCAAAATCGCATTGGCACCCTCCATGCGCGATGGATCATTGCCTCGACCAAAACGCAACAAACTGCTTGAATCCATGACCGATACCGTTGCTGACCTGGTTTTGAAAAACAACTACGAACAGTCTCTGACCATTAGCCGGACAGCACAGAAAGGCGCTGCGAATTTGTCGGTTCAAGCACGTCTCATGGAATCGCTCGAACAGCGGGGCAAGTTGAACAGGGTGGTGGAAGACCTGCCCAGCGATGAGGTGATCGACGAGCGAAGGGCCAGTGATCAAGGTCTGACACGATCCGAAATTGGCGTATTGCTGTCTTACACAAAGATTGTTCTGCTTGAAGATCTTGTCGCATCCAATCTGCTCGATGATCCATATCTCGAAGCCGACCTGATGGGATATTTTCCGTCGCGCATGCAGAAGACTTTCGTCGAAAACATTCGTAATCACCGACTTCGGAGGGAGATCATTGGAACCGTGCTTGCCAATGAGACCGTCAACAAGGGTAGCCCTTCAATCATTAGCCGCTTTGAAGACGCAACCGGAACGCTGCCTGCAAAAATTGTGCAGGCTTACGTTGTGACGCGTGATGCTTACAAGCTGACCGCCCTTCACAATGCAGTCGATGCGCTCGACAATAAGATTTCCGGTGAACGACAGCTGGCAATTTACGACGATCTCGCCAATGCGCAGAGAAATGCCATCAGTGAATACATCAAGAATTCAGGCGGACAATCAGATCTGAGTGCGGAGGTCGGGCATCTCAGTGATGCTTACGCATCGCTTGAGCCGGAATTGCGAAATATCGTCCCAGAATACCTGCAAAACTGGATCAGGGAAAGACAAGCCATGTTCAAGGAAGATGGCTTGTCCGACACAAATGCCCGACGACTGGCTCAGTTGCCCATAGCGGCGCTCACACCCGACATCTTGTATGTTGCAGACCGAACCGGCAATGATGTGAGCACAGCCGCTCGTGCATTTTTTGCAGTCACCAGCATATTCAAGATCGGGCGGCTTGAGCATCTCGCCGAACGACTGGACACTGAGGATTACTTCGACAGCCTTGCGCAAATGCGCGCTTTGGACACCATTCACTACGCGCGAAATGCGATTACAGCTGCAGCGCTGTCGGGCAAAAAGAAGGATCCTGAGGACGCCGTTGTTGACTGGGTCGAAGCCAATAAAACCCGTATCAGTCGCGTGCAAGAACGTATCTCGGATCTGACTGGCCAATCGGAGTTGACCGTGTCGCGCCTGACCGTGGCTGCGGGCTTGCTTACCGATTTGGTTGGATAATCAGGGATCACGAACACCATGACACCGACAGAGCCGTTGATGACACCCAGGGTCGACAAGAAGGGCATCTGGGGCTGGATGTTATTTGATTGGGCGGCACAACCATTTCACACCCTGCTGATTACCTTTATTTTTGCGCGATACTTTGCTGCCGAAGTCGCACCGGATCCTGAAACTGGTCAGATTTGGTGGGGCTGGATGCTGGCCATCACCGGCATGTTCATCGCCATATTGTCTCCAATTCTGGGAGCAATCGCCGACACAACCGGTCCACGTAAACCATGGATGGCGATGTTCACCTTGCTGACCATTATCGGGTGCAGCGCACTCTGGTTGGCGGTTCCCGGCGGTGGAGGAATCACATTTGCGATACTCGCCATGTTCGGTATCGCGATGATTGGCATCGAATTCGCCGCTGTATTCAACAATGCTGTCATGCCCGATTTGGTTCCACGCGAAGAACTGGGCAAGCTCTCGGGTAACGGATGGGCACTCGGTTATCTGGGCGGTGTTGTGAGCCTTCTGGTGGTGCTGATTACAATGGTAGAGTCCAGCCCCGGTTCCGGTCAGACACTAATCGGCCTCACACCCATTTTGGGATTGGTCGACGTGCCTTTCGGTGGTGAGCGCGCAACCGGACCTCTGACCGCCATATGGTTGCTAGTGTTCATTATTCCCTTCTTTGTTTTCACACCGGATTCACCAAAAGCCGTTGCGATGACCGGCGCGGTCTCCAACAGTTTGAGAAGTCTCTGGCAGACTATCAGGACGTTGCCGAGTAACACGAGCATGTTTGCCTATCTCGGCTCATCGATGTTCTATCGGGATGCCCTCAATGGTCTGTATGGTTTTGGCGGCATCTATGCCGGCGGCGTGCTGAACTGGGGCGCAACCCAGTTGGGGTTATTTGGTATTCTCGCTGCTGTGACTGGCGCAATTGGCGCTTGGTGGGGCGGGCGACTGGATGCCCGTTTCGGCCCCAAATTCGTTGTCACCTCGTCGATCATAATCTTGATCGTGGTCTGCATAATGATCGTCACGTCCGACAGAGATATGATTTTGTATATGCCGGTGACTGATGTTCCGGGCGGCTTCGCGCCATCAGATATTATGTTCTACATCTGCGGTGCATTGATTGGAGCGGCCGGTGGCTCTGTCCAGGCGGCCTCTCGAACACTGATGGCCGACCAGGCTGATGAAGATAACATGACCGAGGCATTTGGCCTTTATGCACTTTCTGGAAAAGCCAGTTCTTTTCTTGCGCCTGCGCTTATCGCTATCGTGACCGATATCAGCGGCAATCAACGCATAGGTATTATGCCACTGGTCGCACTCTTTGTTATTGGCCTTGCGCTGTTGCCCTGGGTCAAGCAACGTTCAGGTCACGGATAACCATGTGCGTTGGGCTCTAATGCCGGAAGTGTCGGTTGCCGGTTAGAACCATGGCGATATTGTTTTCATTAGCAGCTGCAATCACTTCATCATCACGCATGGAGCCACCCGGCTGAATGACACAACTGGCACCTGCAGATGCCGCTGCAAGCAGACCATCAGCAAAGGGGAAGAATGCATCTGATGCAACCGCCGATCCTTTTGTCAAAGGTTCATCAATGCCCATGGCCTCAGCCGCATCAATGGCTTTGCGCGCCGCAATCCGGCTTGAATCAACCCTGCTCATCTGGCCAGCGCCAATCCCAACGGTCGCACCATCGCGTGCATAGACAATCGCGTTCGATTTCACGTGCTTGGCAACCCGAAACGCAAAGATCAGATCGGCCATTTCCTGCGGTGTCGGCTCCCGCTCGGTTACACAGCGCAAATCCATATCGTCAACAACCGCATTGTCCCGGTTCTGTTTAAGATAGCCACCCGCAATTGTCCTGATGTTGAAACCTGGCATGCGGGGATCAGCCAAACCATCGGTCTCCAACAGACGGATATTTGGTTTGCCGGCAAACAATGCTTTGGCGCCTTCGCTTATCGCAGGAGCGATAACAACTTCGGTAAACACGCCCAAAATTTTTGCGGCCGCTTCTTCTTCCAGCGTTTGGTTGACGGCAACAATACCACCAAAAGCCGATGTGCGGTCACAATCAAAAGCACGCGTGTAAGCCTGGCTAATCGTTTCGCCCGTTGCCACACCGCAGGGATTTGCGTGCTTGATGATCGCTACCGCGGGCGAATCTGACGAAAATTCACTGACCAACTCAAATGCTGCGTCGGTGTCATTGATATTGTTGAATGACAACGCCTTGCCCTGAACCAGCTTTGCAGTCGCGGCACCAGGGCGCTGATCACCGGTAAGGTACAAGGATGCATCCTGATGTGGATTTTCGCCATAGCGCATCGATAGCGCCAATGTACCAC
>JAHEJF010000576.1 GCA_024639025.1 Ahrensia sp.
GACCAGGCCAGGACCGGCGCATAGCCATTGGCCATGGCCCAGAACATCAACACTTCATATGCTGTCCAGAACGCAACACCGCTGGTCAGAGACCAGAACATGTTGTCCTTGACCTGATCGCCAAAGGTGAATGACCCGCCCTTTGCGTGGATATCGCGCGGATCGAATTTGAGCTTCTCGCCCTGTTTCTTGTAGCGATAGAAATACAGGTGCAGCCCGCCTGCCACACCCAGCAAAAGCAGGAAGTTGCGGACATAGATCTCCATTATCCAGGCCGGCGCGAGTGTTCTGGTCTCTTCCAATGGCGGTTGAAACCAGAACCAGGACACACAGGCCACGATAACCAAGATCGAGTTCTCGGCAATCGAGAACCAACGCTCCACCACCCAGGCAACCATCCGCCGGGGATCGGGTGGCCAGGAAAAGAACGGAGAGACCTTGATGGGTACCTGAGGCCGGTAAGCCCATTGCCGCTCGAAATTGGTGGGTTGTCTTTCCGTGTCGCTCATCTGCTCGGTTTGCCCTTCATCGTCTGCTTGACCATTTTGGAGAAGCTTTTGTCCTTTGCACGCGCCTGGGCAATGGTTTGAGAGTTGCGCTCATTTTCCGCATTCAATTTGCACCATCGCCTGTATCGATCTTCTTCAAGCGCGCCATTCTCAATTGCTTCGCGTACAGCACAGCCCGGCTCCGTGTCATGTTGGCAATCATGGAAGCGGCAATTTGCTACCAGTTCTTCAATGTCGCCAAACAGATCAGCAATGCCTTCGGAGACATCTGTCAACTGAAGTTCCCTGATCCCGGGTGTATCAATCACCCATCCGCCCAACGGCAATTGATACATTGCGCGATGGGTGGTTGTGTGCCGCCCCTTGGCATCATCCTCGCGAATGGCTTGCGTTGCAATATCGGTGTTGCCCAGCAAAGTGTTGGCCAGGGTCGACTTGCCGACGCCCGATGATCCCACGAATGCAAGCGTTTGACCCGGCCCGCACCAGGCATCAAGCACCTTTGTTTCCATAGGGTCGGTTGCATCCAGCGTTTCAACGATGAGCAGCGGCATCAATGCCTCGGCCTGCCGCCGGTAATCGTCGGGCGCTTCGGCGAGATCGGCTTTTGTCAGTGCAATCACAGGCGTTACATCGGCATCGCGCGCCACGGCCAAATACCGCTCCAGCCTGGCGATGTTGAAGTCTTCGTTGCAGGAGGAAACAATCATCATGGTATCCACATTCGCAGCGATCAGTTGAACGCTTCTGCCGGTGCCGGGTGCGCGTCGCTTGAACAGGCTCAGGCGCTCCAGCCGGCGGATGATGCGATGGCTTTGCTTATCGAGCAGCAACCAGTCGCCAATTGTCGCCCTGTCTTCCTCTAGGTCCGATCGCAGGGGCGGTACGGCAACATCAATCCCCGGCCCGATGACATGCAGCTCACTTCTGTGGACCGCAACAACCCGCACGGGCACGCAGGTCTCGAGTTCACCGGCATCTAGTTGCTGTGTAAAAAACGGGCGCCATCCAAGGCTGGTCAAATCAACGTCGGACGCAATTGTATGGTTTGAATTATTCTCATTCATTTGAATGGTCTTTCATGGAGTCATTGCAGCGGATGCCGCAGGTAGAAATTGTCAGGTGAAAGCCGCAACGAAACAACGCCACCAACTTGCGGGCAGCTTCTCGGTTTCAAGTTGCATGTGGGCGCTCTTTGAGCACCCGCCTCACCGGGCCATAAAATCTCCATGGTCAACACTTGCAAATTAGCACAGGGATACATGGATTGCACGCCGGAATCGGACGGTGAACCGGCCTGGCCAGACCAATCACTAATTTGTGCTTTGCTTGAAATGTCTTGGTCGCACATTACTTGTCCGTTCAACGCAATCGGACAGGAACCTATCTGTGACCAAAGCCAAAGAGTACACACCACCGAAAGTCTGGAAATGGGCACCGGGCAATGGCGGTAAATTCGCCAATATCAACCGACCCATCGCCGGCGCCACACACGAAAAAGAACTGCCCGTGGGCAAGCATCCCTTACAGCTTTACTCGCTGGCCACGCCCAATGGCGTCAAAGTGACAATCATGCTCGAGGAATTGCTGGCGGCTGG
>JAHEJF010000577.1 GCA_024639025.1 Ahrensia sp.
GGACCGAGGCGACAGTATCGTAATTCGTCACGCCGGCATCGGTATCACGCACGTCTTTGACATATTCAAACCGTGAACCTGCCTCTGGTTTTTCAATCAGAAGCGTGATCGCAAAGCTTGAATTGTCAAAATGCCAACCCAGTTCCTGCCCGCGTTGCGCATAGTGAATATTGATGCTGGACAATCGATCGGCATAAGGGTGGAGTGCGCTTTCGCCGGTAACGGCCATGACAAATTCGCGAAACTCGGGCGCGTCATGCAGAATCCGCAGAGGTGAAAATTCGTCGATATCATCATCGCATATGCACCCTTTTGACGATTCCACTTGGCGGTTGACCGGGTGATCTGGAGCAAAGGATGCATCGGGTGGCGCCAAATAAACCGAATGATGTTGGGTGCAATAATACGCCTTGCCCTGCTTTATTTCGGCCTCCTCCCGGATCACGTGAAGGGCAGCAGGTCTGATGAAGCCAGGCAGGGACAAAACACCATTTTCTTCGAGCTGCTCTTTGCACTTTTCAATAAACGCTTCGGACCTGGTCGCGTGTCGATCGGTGTCTACAACGATGTTAAAGTTCATGATCTCTCACCCTTGTCATTTGTCGCTGCCATACGATCCGATTCTGATGTCTCCTTCGGTTTCAGGCTCGGGCCGGTATCAGGCCGCATATTGGGCGACCTCAGAACCGGCTTGTTGTCAGAGACATTGCTGCGCGATTCACGCCACACAATGAACAGTCCACTGGCTATGATAATCGATGTGCCGATAATCACCCAACGGTCTGGAAAATCTGAAAACAGCACCCAGCCATAAAACGTTGCCCAAACGATCTGGCTGTATTGAATGGGCGCGACAACGGCAGCTGGTGCGCGGCGATAGGCCTGAACAATCATCAACTGGCCAGCCAGTGCCAAACAGCCGACAACTGCCATCGCAAAAAGTGATGTGAGGTCGATCGGCACATAGACCGTCGGAAGCAATATGCTCATCACAATCACGCTGGCCAACATCGGATAGAGCACCAGAACCGCTGATCGTTCACTCTTGCCAAGCTTTCTGACGATTAGTGATGAAAACGCACCTGCAACCGCTGTGACCAGCGCGGCCAGATGACCCAATGTCAGTTCAGCAGTGCCGGGGCGCAAAACGATAAGCACGCCAATCAATCCGATGATGACAGCCAGCCCGCGTTGCAGCCGGATCGTTTCACCGAGGATGGGCACAGCCAAAATGGTGATCAGCAAGGGCATGGCAAATATGATCGCATAGACCTGGGTGATCGGCAGGACAGTCAACGCATAAAATGCGGCGGCCATGCCGGTGACATTGAGAAATGCGCGTAAACCAACCAGTTTCAGATTATGTGGTTGGAAGTTCTCCACCGCCTTGTCTGCGCTCATAACCAATGTCATGGGCACAAATGAAAATAGCGAGGAAAAGAATATGATTTGAAAGATCGAATATTGCGCACCCAGCACTTTAACCAGCGCGTCATGGCTGGCGAAAATGCCGAACGCGAAGGCGGCCAGAAAGATACCCGATCTAATCGAAGGGGCTGATGCAGCCGGAGCAGGTGTTGGGGTCAAGTCATAGAATCCTTTCGTCCTATTGGAACCGCTTTTGTGTTTCTGTAAAGACCAAGACAAGCATTTTTTCGGCGCCCAGCATCAGATCAGGCGCATTGGGGCATCTTGTTTGTTCTGCCGAGCCATTGCCGATTGCAATGGACCAGTTAAGTCTTGTCAGACCAGCATTGTTGCACTATCGAAAACCCGTAAATTCTGCGACGGACCTGCAGAAAATTTCAGAACTTTGGAAATCCCATGAACGCGATTGTTGACACCCGTACGCCCGAAGCCAAACGCCTGATACCCGGGGCCACCGGAGATTGGGAAATCATCATCGGATTGGAAGTGCACGCCCAGGTAACATCGAAGTCGAAATTGTTCTCTGGCTCCTCAACTTCATTTGGCGCTGAGCCCAATGCCAATGTTTCGCTGGTCGATGCCGCCATGCCCGGCATGCTGCCGGTGATTAACCAGGAATGTGTGGCGCAAGCTGTACGGACCGGTCTTGGCTTGAAGGCCGAGATCAACAACAAGTC
>JAHEJF010000578.1 GCA_024639025.1 Ahrensia sp.
ATCAATCCATCAAGCGCATCGATCTCTCGAACGAGGTGTCCCTTGCCCAGGCCACCAATGGCAGGATTACAAGACATCACGCCAATCGAATCGAAACTGAATGTAACCAACGCTGTCCGGGCGCCGACAGCCGCGCTCGCCCGCGCCGCTTCGCAACCGGCGTGTCCACCTCCAATAACGATTACATCGTAATGCTTTGACATGCTTATCCTCGAACAATCGGCCTTCAATGACTCGCTGGCTTGTAAAGGTCAAGACCGATAATGTTTCACGTGAAACGCACAAATGTGCCTGAAGCCAGATGTTTCACGTGAATCATCAAACCCATTCCCGGTGGTGTTTCACGTGAATCATTTTCCAATGCAAAAACTTGAGAAGATCCGGCCCAGCAGATCCTCTGTGTTGTGTTGTCCAGTGATCTTCCCAAGACAATAACCTGCGCGCCGAAGGCTTTCGGCTCTGAACTCAGGCGCAAGCTCGTTGCTTCTGCCAGCATCAAGCTCTTTCACACATTCATTCAAATGATCGATATAGCGCAGCTTTACAGTTCTGCCCGATTGGGACGCATCAAACAAACCGTCGATACGCGCACCCAGTTGGTCCAGAAATTCAGAAAGTGCGCCCTGATCGGTCGTGCTGACATAAGCAACGCCACGCTCCATTCGATCGCGCGCCTGCAACAGATCTGACTTCGTCCGAACTTTCAGCACATCAACGCCCTCAAGAGCGCTCAGCTCTTCCCAATGATCATCATCGCTGAGATTGAGCACAAGATCCGATGAGCGTGCTGCCAAAAGGGCACGCCGCATGCCTTCCGCTTCGACGGGTCCGGCATCATCCCGCAAGCCTGCCGTATCAGCTATTAATACCAGATATCCGCCCAGATCAAGCCGAACTTCAACCACATCCCGTGTCGTGCCGGCCTCATCAGATACAATTGACCGGTCAGAGCCCGCCAGCGCATTGAGCAGACTGGATTTGCCTACATTGGGTCGTCCGATAAGGCTGATGCGAAAGCCGTCTCTGATGCGTTCGGCCCGTCCATAGGACTCCAAGTGCGCTGTGATCTCTTCTTGCAGCTGCGTCATATCGCGCCAAACCATGTCAGCTACTGAGCCGGGCACATCATCTTCCTCAGCGAAATCGATGTCGGCCTCAATCTGTGCGCGTGCATCCAGCAGTCTTTCCTGCCAACCCTCATACAGATCCCTTAATCCACCAGATGCCAAATAGTGCGCTGCTTTGCGCTGCGCCTCGGTCTCCGCATCGATAAGATCTGCAAGACCTTCAGCTGCCGTCAAATCCATCTTGCCGTTGGAAAACGCTCGGCGCGAAAACTCACCAGCCTCAGCCAGGCGGATGCCACCAATAGCCGTCGCCATCTCCAGAACCTTGGCCACGACAGCTTTGCCGCCATGCAGATGCAGCTCAGCGACATCTTCGCCAGTAAAGCTTGCCGGTTTGGGAAACCAAAGAACCAAGGCGTCGTCTACGCTCTCTGCTTGTGCGGTTTTGAGCGTTCGGAGGCTCGCTCGACGCGGTTCCGGCAGCTTACCAGCGATATTGGACAGGAATTGCGCAGATTTTGGCCCCGAAAGACGCACGACAGCGACGCCGGAGGGCAGTGAACCGGATGAAAGAGCAATGATTGTGTCCATCATTTCACCCATTCAAATTATGTTTCGGAAGCGAATCGAAATTGATGCCGCTACTATGCTAACATTTTTAACTATTATTACATATCCGAATCAAAATCAGGCATTCATCGAATCGAAAAACTCGGCATTGTTCTTTGTCTGCTTGAGCTTGTCGATCAGGAACTCAATCGCATCCGTTGTGCCCATCGGCGCGAGAATACGACGCAGAACAAAGATTTTCTGGAGGTCCTGTCGCTCAATAAGCAGATCTTCTTTACGTGTACCGGATTTCAGAATGTCCATGGCAGGGAATATCCGCTTGTCAGCAACTTTGCGGTCAAGAACAATCTCTGAGTTGCCGGTTCCCTTGAATTCTTCAAAGATGACTTCATCCATCCGGCTGCCCGTGTCTATCAGGGCGGTGGCAATAATCGTCAGCGATCCGCCTTCTTCGATATTTCTTGCCG
>JAHEJF010000579.1 GCA_024639025.1 Ahrensia sp.
TATCCAGCGACGCAATCAGATTGATCTGGCTGCCATCATCGCGGCCGAAGACGTAAAGCTTCATCTTGTCTGTGTTGGCCATTTCAGTGGGGTCGATGCGCACCAATTGCGCAGTTTCCTCCAACGGGACGACCGCAACTATGTCCTGCCCGGCATAGTGCCGTGTCAACGCCGCATGAACAGATGTCAGATTTGTCCCCTCCAGCGTCGAAGTCTGAAGCGGCACATTGACCAACATGCCTTGTGAAAATCGACCCACGCTTGGCGTGAAGATCGGATCATATGCCAAACCGCTCCGTGTCCTGATTTCAGGTACATGCTTGTGATGAAGACCCAAAGAATAGGCAAAAAATGGCGCTGCAATCGCGTCATCACGCGAGGCGTCTTCCATTTGTGCGATCATTTGCTTCCCACCGCCGGTATATCCCGAAACCGCATTGATCGTGACCGGGTAGTCATCAGCAATCAAACCGGCAAGGATGAGCGGCCGCAACAGCGCAATCGCACCCGTTGAATAGCAACCCGGATTGGAGACATTCTGTGCCTGGATTATCCGCTCAGTCTGACCAGGTTCGCATTCTGCAAAGCCGTAAATCCAGTTTTCAGCCGTTCTGTGAGCGGTGGAGGCATCAATGAACCGGGTGCCCGCATCTTTTGCCATGGAAACGGACTCCCGCGCGGCATCATCAGGCAGGCACAGCACGGCAATATCTGCGTCACACAGCATCTCGCGCCTTTTGTCTGGGTCGCGGCGATCTTCCCGGGCCAGTGATAGGAGGTTGATATCATTGCGCTTGGCCAACCGATCCGCAATCTGCAGGCCGGTCGTGCCGTGTTCGCCATCAATGAAAACCGATTTGGTCATTATCCCAAGTCCTAGAAATCAATAAATTTCAATAGTTTATATGCAAAAGTGGAATCTATCTTCAAACTTGTTTGCGCTTTTGCTCGGCAAACAGGCCCGCATAGTGCATCGCCACCGATGCACCGGCGATTGCGGTTATATCAGCATGATCATATGCCGGCGCAACCTCTACAACATCCGCACCCACAATGTTCAAATCACTCAACGCACGCAACACGCCCAGCATCTTGGCAGTTGAAGGCCCTCCGGCGACAGGTGTGCCGGTGCCCGGTGCGTAAGCAGGGTCCAAACAATCAATGTCAAAAGTGATGTAGCAGGGCATGGCTCCAACGCGCTGCTTGATGGCGTCGACAATCTCGGCAATGCGCATCTCTTCCACTTGGTGCCCATACAGCATTTTGATGCCGCAATCTTCAGGTGCGTGGGTGCGGATGCCAATTTGGATAGAACTGTCAGTGTCGATCACACCATCTCTGGCGGCTCGGCCGACAAATGATCCGTGATCGATGCGTTTGCCATCATCGAACCATGTATCTTGATGCGCATCAAATTGGATTAGGGCAAGCTTACCATGCTTGGCATGATGCGCCCGCAGCAGGGGCCAGGTCACATAATGATCGCCCCCGATTGCAATCAATTTGGCGCCGGCATCAAGCACTTGATTTGCTGCTCTCTCAATTTTCTTGGGCGTTTGGGCGTGGTTGCCATAGTCGAGCAGCACATCGCCACGGTCCACGACAGCAAGGTTTTCAAACAGGTCCGCATGGAACGGGTATTGCGGATCATTGTCAAAAATCGCTGAAGCCCGCCGCACGGCCTGCGGTCCAAAACGCGCGCCGGGCCGATTGGAGACCGCCGCGTCAAATGGGATGCCCAATACTGCTACGTCAACGCCCTTGAGCGACTTTGAATATTTGCGCCGCATGAACGACAGCGCGCCAGCATGTGTCGGGTCTTCGGCAGCGCTATACAAATCACGCGCGGTGAATGCATTGTCGATTTTTTTGGACGGCATGATCCTTGTCCTGCGGATGTGGATGATCGGGTTTGTGCGGTTTATCCAAAACAGCGCAAGAAACCAATCAAAATCTACTTGAGCAGATCGACTGGCTCATTCATGGCATTGAGGAGCTTTTTCGCGCCCTTTGAAACCGACTTGCGGTTGTCATGGGCTATTTCCCGGGTCCGATCTGCGATGCGGGCAACCAATTGCTGATCGTCTTTCGAATAGCGCTCCA
>JAHEJF010000580.1 GCA_024639025.1 Ahrensia sp.
CCCAAATTGGCCACCGTATCGCCCTTCAGGTTTGCCTTGTCGGTAACACCGCAGGCAGCAAAACCATGGGCCAAATTCCCGCATGAGAGCGATGAACGCTTTGGTCCTTCCGATGCCTTGGCGGCAATGCGTTCGAGGTATACCTCGCGTGTTGGTTTTGAGCGTTCTTTGATGCGCTCGGTTACTTTTGCAACAGTCGCGCTGACATCATAGGAAGCCATTAAACTTTCTCCAAACAAGAAACAGGTTGTCAGGGACCCCACAGGGGATCACTTAATTTAAGGAGCCCAAAAAATCTGAATGGGCTTTTTGGTATGTTCAAACACCGCGCGCACGGGCATTTGTTTGATATCGTTGCCTGCCAGTGCCTCTTCCAGCACAGACTGCTTTTCTGCGCCCTCAATATGCAAGGCGAGGAAGTGCGCACCAAGTACAATCGGTAATGTCAGCGTCAGCCTTGGCTCACCTGCACCCTCTGCCTGCATGGCAATCACAGATGCATCATTGTCAAGCGCAAGCGCGTTGTCGAGATTATCGCCGCCGGGAAAGAATGACGCAGTGTGGCCATCCGTACCCATGCCCAAAATGAGCGCATCAATTTGGCGAACACTTTGATCAAGCAATGTTTCACTGCGCTGAGCACACTCATCGGGCGAGGTTCCGTCGACTGCGTAAGGTTCGAAACGTGCATTTGCCGCCTTGTTGACCAGAAGATGTTCTGCAACCAGTTTGGCGTTGGCTCGATCGTGATCTGCAGGGACGATACGCTCATCAACGAGCACGATGGTCACTTTGTTCCATTCTATATCGCAGTGCGAAAGATGATCAAAAAACAGTTTCGGTGTCGAGCCGCCCGAAACAACGAGCACAGCGCTTCCGCGGGCTGAAATACCGCCTGCCAATACGCCCGATACTGAGATCGCCAGTGCTTCGGCGAGTGCGTCGCGTGATGCATATTCATGCAGTTTGCAGGATTTTGTACCTTTGATCGTGTCCATGTTCTAGTCGCTTTCGTGCCAGGTCCGACCATCGCGCTCGATCAAGGCAATCGAAGCAGAAGGACCCCAAGTTCCAGCGGTGTATTTTTGTGGCGCCTGTTGGTTTTCCGCCCATGATTTGAGGATCGGATCAATCCAGTGCCAAGCAGCTTCCACTTCGTCACGCCGCATGAACAAGGTCTGGTTGCCGCGGATCACATCCATGATCAGCCGTTCATATGCATCCGGATTGCGCACATTGAAGCTTTCTGCAAAGCTCATGTCGAGCGGCACGTGGCGGAACCGCATGCCACCCGGGCCTGGATCCTTGATCATGATCCATTGCTTTACGCCCTCATCCGGCTGCAACCGAATGACCAGATTGTTGGCCTGCAGTCCGCCAACATTGTTGCCAAAGATAGAGTGCGGCACCTCCTTGAACGCAATCACGATCTCTGAAACACGGTGGGGAAGGCGCTTGCCGGTGCGCAGATAAAACGGCACGCCCGCCCAACGCCAATTGCTGATTTCCGCCTTGATCGCAACAAAGGTCTCGGTGTCGCTCTCTGCTTCAAGCTCTTCGAGATATCCCTTTACCGCGCCACCATCTGATGCGCCCGGCCCATACTGGCCGCGCACCGTCAATTTGGCTGCATCCTCGCCCACAATGGGTTCAAGGCCGCGCAAGACTTTGAGTTTCTCGTCTCGCACCGCGTTGGCATCCATCGAAGCCGGTGGTTCCATCGCGACAAGACAAAGCAGTTGCAACATATGGTTCTGCACCATGTCACGCAAAGCGCCAGCGCGATCATAATAGCCTGCCCTGCCCTCAAGGCCGACAGACTCGCCAACGGTGATCTGCACATGATCAATATGAGCGGAATTCCACAATGGTTCGTACAGGGCATTGGCAAAACGCAATGCCATCAGGTTTTGGACGGTTTCCTTGCCCAGATAGTGATCGATACGGAATGTCTGATATTCCTCGAACACCTCGCCAAGCGTATCATTGAGCAATTTTGCAGATTCCAGATCGCGACCGATCGGCTTCTCCACAATGATCCGTGTCTCCTTGGTGATCAGTGCTTTGTCTCTGAGTTTAGTGGCGATTTCGCCGAACAGTGAG
>JAHEJF010000581.1 GCA_024639025.1 Ahrensia sp.
CGCCTGATCGCCAAGATGCCGACCATTGCCGCAATGGCCTACAAGTACCATATCGGTCAGCCGTTCGTGTATCCAAGCAACGACCTGGACTATGCGGCCAACTTCCTGCGGATGTGTTTTGCGGTTCCTTGCGAGGAGTACAAGGTCAATCCGGTACTTGCCCATGCCATGGACAAGATCTTCATCCTGCATGCAGACCATGAGCAAAATGCTTCAACATCAACTGTGCGACTGGCCGGTTCATCTGGTGCCAATCCTTTTGCCTGTATTGCTGCTGGCATCGCTTGCCTGTGGGGTCCTGCGCATGGTGGGGCCAATGAAGCGGCACTGACAATGCTTTCAGAAATTGGGCATGTGGACCGCATTCCAGAGTATATCGCGCGGGCAAAGGACAAGGATGATCCGTTCCGATTGATGGGTTTCGGCCACCGTGTTTACAAAAACTACGATCCACGCGCCAAGATCATGCAGAAAACCACGCATGAGGTTCTGGCCGAGTTGGGAATCAAGGATGATCCGCTTCTCGATGTGGCAATCGAGCTGGAACAAATCGCTCTGACGGACCCGTATTTCATTGAAAAGAAGCTGTACCCGAACATCGACTTTTATTCCGGTATCACGCTGAAAGCGTTGGGCTTCCCGACCACCATGTTCACCGTGCTCTTTGCTCTGGCACGCACGGTAGGCTGGATCGCCCAGTGGAAGGAAATGATCGAGGATCCGAGCCAGCGTATCGGTCGTCCACGGCAGCTCTACACGGGCGCGACAAGTCGGGATTATGTTGATATCGCAAAGCGCTAGAACACGCGAACCAGTGAATGATTGACCGCCTCGTCGCATCAGATGAGGCGGTTTTATTTTGCTCGGATTACTTCGACAACGATCGCCGCGGCCTTCTGGCTGGCCGGCGCCTCCGTTTTCATGCATTCATGAACATTTGCATAGCCATCTAGCACCGCTTTGCGTGCCGGCTGTCCATAGTCGCTAAGCTCTTCGACACAACGGGCGAGCATGCCGGGCCTGATCTGTTCGTTGTAAAACTCACGAATGATGGGGCGGTCCGCAATCAAATTGGGCAAGGCTGCAGACCATGTGGTGATCAGCGAAGTGGCAAGCTTCATGAGCGGATCAACCTTGTAACAACTCACAGCAGGCACCGCCGCAAGGGCGAGTTCAAGCGTGACTGTGCCCGAAGCGGCAAGGGCTGCATGGGCATTTGCATAGGCCTCCAGTTGCTCTTCTCTGGTCGTGGTTATTTTGGGTGCATGCGTCCATCCGGCCGTTCGTCGCCTGACCTCATCGACATGCCGCGGCAAGGTCGGAATGGTGGTACGCAGCCTGTGACCCCTTGAGTTCAATATCTCGACGGCCTTGCCGAACTCGTCCAAAAGTGACCGGATCTCGCTGCCGCGCGAGCCGGGAAGAACAAGCAGGTTCAATTCGCTGTCAGCGGCGCGCCGTCGATTCAGGTTCTGTTTGCGGACTCTTTCCAAGGCATCATCGGCCATCAAGCGATGCCCAACATAATGCGTTGTCGGGCCACCCAACTCCTCCATGATTGCTGGTTCAAACGGCAAAATCGCAAGCACATGATCAACATACGCCTTCATTCTTGCCGCACGCCCTGGTCGCCAGGCCCAAACCGTGGGCGCGACATATTTGATTACCGGCAAATCAGGCAGTGTGTCTTTGACGCGCCTGGCAACACGCAATGAGAATTCGGGGCTGTCGATCAAAAGCAGGCAATCTGGTTTAGCTGCGATGATGGCATCGGCAGTCTGGCCGATGCGCCGATACAGCATAGGCAGGGCCTTGACGACCGAGGATATGCCCGTCAACGCAATTTCGTCGGCATCGAAGATGGATTTCAGACCACGCTCCTGCAGCGCACCGCCACCCACGCCTATCAGTTCGGGTGCATGACCCAATTGCTGCGTGAGCTCTTCAAGCAACTCAACAGCCAATAGCTGGCCAGACTGTTCACCGGCAACAATGCCAATTGTCTTCTTTGCGCTGGTCATGAATGGCCACTTTGTTCGGGTTGATGGCCAAATATGAACATGTTGTGCTGGTCTGCGAGTGCACAAACCTCATCAATATT
>JAHEJF010000067.1 GCA_024639025.1 Ahrensia sp.
TGAACAGTTCCGCCAATACATAACTGCGGTTGACTAAGGGAAGACACCCTATTCATACTAGATGACATGAAAACGGTTACAACAAAATGTAGCTGCGGAAAAGCGGGCACGGTTGTTTCAGTCTCGCCGAGAACCCGTTTCCGCTGCCACTGTACGAAATGTCAATCTGTCTACAAGTCTGCATATGCCGATGCGTTGGTGTTTAGACGCGGCCAGGTCCAACTCATCGACTACGAAGCCATAGACTGGATTCGCACAATGAAACCATCACCTCTGATCCGCGGTTTATGCCGCTCATGCGAACAACCGGTTCTTGCTCATCTTTATGGAGTGTTTTCGATTGTGCCGTCGCGAACTGCATCTGACTTGGATTTGCCACAAATTGAGTGCGATGTTTTTTACGGTACTCGTGCTGCGGACTTGAACGACGAAGTTCCAAAATACGTGAATGCTTTGACGACATACATGGGCCTAACAGTTCCATTTACCAAAGTGCTTTTAATGCCGGGTCGCTCCTTGGGCATGGCCTAGCTCGTCAAATGTTAACTTCACGCCGAAGGCGGACATTTTTTAGTTGAGCATTGAATGTCAGCAATGCGGACAAAGCTGTCATTGCAAAGCACCAATTGTAGATGTCCTTAAGAAAAAACTCTGAAAATAATTAAAGAGATTTCAGAGAGTTATCCCAATCATCTGCTCAAGCATTTATGGACTCGAACCACTGTACAATTGAGGCGATTTCAGGAGAGATTGAACTCGCCATACCGCCATGAAACTTGTTCCAGCCGTCGAGATAGCTTTTGCTTACCCCGACAAGAACCGGAATATTGAGCGTGACGGCCAGTTCAATGGCAGATCGGAACCCGGATCCTTCGCATTCGGCGCGGCCAAAGCGGTTGATGGTGACCAGGTCAGGCATATCAAGGATACGCGCTTCAAAGCGCTTTGCGTGCTCAAGCAGGGCCGCGCGATCAAGGTGGCAACCTCTCGCCTGTTTACCACGGCGCTCAGAGATAATCGTGATCTTTCCATTAGCAAGATCACGCAGTCGCATTTCTCTGCATGCACAGTCAGCACTCTTCTTGCCGCGCTCCTGAACAACACCCAGAACACTGTGACCGGCGTTTACAATGACTTCAGCAGCCTTGCTTATCGCAGCATCGATTTGTGCGGTATCCCTGCCGATGATGCCCATAATAGCGGTTTGAGTTTCGATCTCGGGATTTTCAATGGATTTTCTGACTTGAATATTCATGGTGACCCTGGTCCGACCCTTCTAAGCCGCAAGCGATAGAGTTGTTTGCTTCGCATCAGCTTGTGCGATGGCGTTCATGAGTACCAGGCAGTTTTGCGGTTGGTCAGCATTCTCATTCAGCAGATCAACGATGATTTGCTGTGCTTTGGGATTGGAGAAACACGCATCAATGAGTGTGTCCCGGTAACCATGGGAGAGACAATGGCGCAATCCTTCCAGTAACACCTCCCTGTTTTCGTCCCAGGAAAGATCTTTCAGCGCGGCGATTCTGACTGCTCCCGCCCCGTCTGCAATGTACCGGGCTGCACAATCGGGGTCTTTGCGCACAGCAATCTCAACGGCGATCGCGCGCACGAGTGTATCTTCATCCGCCAGGCAATGTTCGAGCACAGTGTCTGTCGATTTGTCAGAATTCTTGAGCGCTTCGGCACCGCTTGCGCGAATAATCGGATTTTCGTCCTTGAGGGCCGCAACCATGATTTGCTCGATCCTCTTGGACATATTGTTGTTTTCGACAAGATTTGCCAGTCTTGAGATCGCAGCAGCGCGGACGATTTCGCTTTGGCTGGTTGCTGCTTTGGTGATGGCCTTTGAAATGGGTTCGGAATCAAGTTGTGCAGTAATTTCGATAGCACGAACGCATAAATCCTCGGAAAAGTCATCTGGGCCCTCGACGGCGACACGTCTGCGTTTCTTGCGATGGCCTCGAACGCCGTCTCCTTCGTCGCTGGCGTCAGCTTGCTCCCTGTTGGATTCAGCTGTCTGCTCTTGTTCAGGCAGGGAGAATTCGATGTTTCCCAGGGTGGAAGACGAAAAATTGGTAGATGTTTCAGCTGTATCAATGATCTCACCATCTTCAGAAATGCGTATGGTTCGGCGCCCTTCCCCTTCTGTTTTTGGTGCTTCAAGTGACATGCCAGCTTCTGCGTCTGGATGTTTCTCCTGCACCGGGATTTGTCTTTTATGGGAGATCACGTCCACCAGCAGATCAACTGCCTGCATAGCGATTTCGCCCGAGTCAGCTGCAATATCGGTTATGCCAGCAAGAGCCACGATGCGTATTTGTTGCGAAGGATTTTCAAGATTGGCGCTCAGCACATCTAACGTTTCTACTCTCCGCGCAGAGATCAGCGCCTTTGCCGCCGCAATTCTGATTTCCAAATCTCGCTCTTCGTCTTCCAAGACTTCAGCCAGCGGTGCCACGGCACCAGATCCGGCAATCTTGGGAAAAATCGTTGCGGTAGCGACGGCCAGTGGCGTGCTTGCGCGTTTAAGCCAGATCAAACCATTGTTGATCAATGCGTCAGACAAACGATCGCTAATCGGCAATTCCAAGAGTTCAAGAGCTCGAGCACCTACCAATTCCGCCTCGTCAGCCAAAGCAGCCTGCACGATGCTTTGATTGTTTGGCCCAAATTGCGTCACGGCGGCGTGTCGAACAACAGGATCGGGATCTTTGAGTGCTAGAAATGATGCGGTTTCGCTCAGGGGATCAATGTGCGGAACGGCCAGAAGCCTGAATTCAGCGAGTTCATCATCAATTAATGAGGGTGTGAGTGTTCGAAATAGCTCTGGATCGCATGTTTTGAGCGCGAGTAGTGCCGCAGTGCGTGTTTTGGGCTCGGGATCGCGTCCCAATTCAATCACTGCTGCCAGACCATTTGAAGACATCCGCGCGAGTGCCGGCAGAAGATGTGAATCAAGCTCTTGACCAAATTCATCATCGCGCAACGCCAAAAGCAAAGGAATGGCATCATCGACCTGCAGTTTTGACAATGCGAATATGGATGCAATCTGCACATCCAACCAGTCATCCCAAACATCAGTTTCGTCTTCCCATGCAAATTCTTCCTCGTTGCGCGCTTCTGCCAGTTGCATGAAAAGGGGAATGGATTTGGTATCTGCGAGGTTGGTCAGTATTTCAATCGCTGACACTTTGACGTCGCGCACCGGATCTTCAATCAGCGATTCCCGAACAAGGTCCGTGTCCTGCGGTTCTGCCCAATGCTTTAATGCTGACATGGCATCAACCCTTACATCCGGGTCTTCGTCCCTGATAGCCGAAAGCAGGCACTTGCGGATTTTGGCTGGTTCGTCGTCATTTTTCAGCGCTTCCAATGCACCAACTGCAGCGCACCGTATAACGTCATTGCCGCTTTGATACTGCTTGATCAGAGTTTTACTCAGACTGGTCATACTGCCATCCATCGGTCTTTCAATCGCTTACTAAAATTGGCAAGGCACTGATTTGATGCCTTGCCAATGGTCGAATGCGGGTCATCTGGTGTTCGATCAGGCTATATCGCGACGTGCAAATGACATTGAACGAAACTGGTTCTTGTAAGGGCTTTCGCCCATTTTCCGAACCTGACCAACGCCCATCTTGTAATTGTAGTTGCCACTGATCCAATCGACCACACGACCAGCCAGCGCATTAGCCGGTTGGGATGTGTGCAGGAAGTCCATATAGCCGATGTTCTCCTTGAGAGCCGGTGTAACAATGGCAACAGCCGTGATCGATGCGCGGGTCAGTTCAATATGGCCGTTTTTCAAGAGCGAAGCGAAATCAAAGTCATCGCCCTCAACGCCCACTATTGTGTCCTTCTGCACGGGAATCCTGTCAGAAAAGACCTGAACATAGTCGCCCGACTCGATGCCGAACTTTGCGGCTGTATCGGGATGCAACTCGATCCAGTTTTCAGGCCAGCGCTGAACGATATAAGGCCTGCGGCGGTCATCGTAGCCTGATTGCCAGCGTTCATTGATGCGACCAGATGTTATCCAGACCTCACCTTCGCGCGGTTTGAGCCATTCCCAATAGCTGGAGAACAGATCCCAGGGCGCCTTTTGCAGGTTACATTTGCCCGTTTGGCTGTTGAAGTGTGTCAGCTTCTTGTTGAAAACGGTGCCCCCGACAGGACCATCATCGGGCAGAACCCGATTAACGTCATGCAGACGCTTTGTCTCTTCAAGCGTACCATCAGCCAGCATCAGAACCGGCCCCTGGATACCATTGGTGCCAAACTCACCGAGTTTTTCATGCAAGGTTTTGCCCTCACGATGGGCGGCAACCTTTACCATGTTGAAGTCCTTGCGGGACCCACGGGAATGGCGAGCGCCCTCTTCCAGCACTTCGTTGGAATTTTTCCACTCAAAGCCCGAGAAGCCCATCTTTTTGGCCAGTTGGGCGATGATCCACCAATCGGGTTTGGATTCGCCCGGTGCGTCATAGAACTTTGGATAGAGGCGGATACGCCGCTCACCATTTGCGCGTGTGAAGGTCTCTTCGCCCCAACCCGAAGCAGGGAACACGATGTCGGCATAACGTGCGCCGATAGGATCGACGAGATAGATGTCCTGGTTCCAGACGACCATACCGCCTGAATCGGCACGTTTTTTCAGTGTGTCGATGATATCGTTCTTGTCAAAGCTGGTGACCTGATGCGGGTTGCGCGTTGTCAGTTCATCAAATTTCGACTGGAGTGATTGTGAACCGCACATTGCCTGCACCCAGGTGGTGCCGATTACATGGGCAAGCCTTGTATGGCCGCTCATTAAATAGCGGTCTGTGTCCATGGCGCGTCGACGACGACCTGGTAGTTTTTCGGGCGACTTGTTGCGCGGATAACCACCGCCTCGCAAACCGCCACGCTGGTGTCCGCCGGCACGGCCTATCACCTGACCTGGTCTACCACCGCAACCGCAAATGATACCCAGTGCGGAAATTGCGTTGGTGTTACCGGTATTGTTGGACCAGTAAAAACCCTTCTCGATCATGATCGAGGTTTTGGGACGGCTACCGTCGGCTTTGGGCTTGGCCATCCATTCGGCTGCCGTGTAGATTTTCTGCACATCAATCTGGGCGATTTCGGCTGCTTTTTCCGGCACGGAATACTCCTGAGCCAGCAACCATTCCTTCCAGTCATCAAAGCCGTTGGTCTGGAATTTGCCCCAGGTGGTACGCCATTGCCATGGTGTGTTGCGGGTGCCCTGTCCAAAGCCCGACGAGCTCTCCCATTTGGAGTTCACCCAGTCCTTGATCCATTCGGAATCTTCCCAGCCATTTTCAACGATCACGCGTGCGATCGCCAACACAACCGGCAAGTCAGTCCCCGGTTGGATATCGATCAGCATGCCACCGTTCTTCTCCGCATACGCAACGCCAGCGGTGCTGCGCGGTAGAAGGAAAATGGCCTTCTGACCGTTCTGTATGCCCGGCATGATCCAATCTGTAAACAATATGGTTTTGGACTCATAGGGATCTGTACCGCACATCAACAGTACATCCGCATCACGCCAGTCTTCATAGGACGGGCCGAAATTATCAAACCCTGCATCGCGAAAACCAGGTGTGGATGTCACATCAGATGGTGTGTCATGGAATGTAAAGTTTGCGGTACGGACATGGCGTAGTGCGTATTTAGTGATGGCATATGTGTTCTCCATATAGCCGTAGGAGAAGGTTTTTACGCCGTATGCGTTGGTTCCATGCTTGTCCAGCACATGCCGACCCACTTCAGCGGCAATGTCTAATGCAAAGTCCCATGTGACCGGCATAAGCACGCCAAACATCCGCACCATGGGCGACTTCAACCGGTCACGCGTGGGAGATTGTGGATTGTAAACCTTTTGGGCGATAGCACCGCCGCGAATAGATGAATTGCCGAGCGGATTGACGTATTCAGTGTCCTTGTCGGGAATGATCACGACGTGATGGGGCTCACCATTATGGAGCACGATATTGTGCTGCGTCGGTGCAACCCAGGCCCCCAAAGGTGAGACCGGAAAATCTTCGCCAAAGGCATTTTCGCTGGCTGCGGGTCCGCCACGCTTGCCGCCGCGGACAGGCCAGCGATAGACCTTGTAGCCACAGGCCACAATGCAGTAGTCGCAAGCCGTAGAGATTACTTCCGCATCAACCGGTGGCAGCGGGATACTTTCTTCGGGGACGTAATATGGTGTGGACATTAAATTTCCTCCTTAGCCCTGAAGATTGTCAAAACGGCCATAAATCAGGCCAAACATGCCGACGGCGTAGATATCATCGCCCTCCACTTCCAAGAGCACCTGGGGCAGCGATTGATAGGCCTGGCCCGAGATGAATATGCCGTGGCGGGTTAGATCGAATGTGGTCAGATGCAATGGACATGGCCCAAGCGCCTTGTCAGCAGCCTGGTATGTTCCCTGCAGTGGACCTCCCTGGTGGGTACAGGTGTAATTGAAGGCAACAATGTCTTCGTCAGGCCCAATACCACCGCCGGCTCGCTGGCCGAGTTTGACCAAGATCGACTCTGCATAAGCGCCTTCATCGGGATACTCGAAATCAAATGGTTCATCGACTTTGAGCTCTGAAAGTTTACCGATCAGTTTCCTTGGGTAGGTTGAGACAGCGGCTGGCGTTTGTGCCTCGGCCATGCCGGGAATCCCGACCATGACAACGGTCGTGGCTATCCCTCCTGTCAAGAGAAACTGGCGTCTGTTCATCAGGCAGTTTCGAGTGCCTGCAGCCTTGGCTTCGCCATTGGCACCGTTAACGGCAGCTATGATTTTTGGATCGGCAGTCATGTTGGTACCTCCTAGTTTTGTACTGCAGGCAGCGGTTGCATTTCGGGGATTTCCGGTTCTTCAATCAGGATTTCCTCACCTGAAAGGCTATCCAGAAAAGCCACGAGATCGTCCATCTCGCCATCACTCAGATCGAGCGGCTGGATGCGCGTGCTTTTAGTTTCGGCAAATTCGTTTTCGCCGCCACCAGCGTTGTAGAACTCCACGACATCCCGCAGCGTTTCCAACATGCCGTTGTGCATGTAGGGGTAGGTATATTTGGTGTATCGCAGGCTCGGCGTGCGGAACTTGCCGTTGTGCTTCGTGTCCTTTGTGCGGAAGTACAGGCCGGGATCATCCTTGGTGTTTCTGTATTTTTCTTCAGTTGATCCCTTGGCGAACAGCTCAAACCGGAATGTAATTTGAGCCAGCGGGTCCGTTTCCCATCCATCGAAAGGGGGCACGCCAAGATTGTGATATTGTTCGTCGCTTAGAAGCGGCCCGCTGTGACACTCAACGCAGCCCGCTTTACCCACGAAAAGGTTCAATCCGGCCTTTTGTTGATCGCTCAACGCATCATCATCGCCGCGCATGTAATTATCAAATGGTGTGTCTGTCTGCACCAGGGTGCGCTCAAAGGCGGCGATCGCCATGTAAGCGTGACGCACCAATGGCCATTGATCACCGAACACATCGCGGAAACGCTCGCGATATTCTGGCACAAAGGCCAGCCGCGCTTCCATCATGTCGTCCTCACCATTGCCGGCGACACCACCGCGTGCAGCTGATCGCGCCTGACCTTCCAGTGATTTTGATGAGCCTGCCCAGAAGAGTTTGGAATAGTAAG
>JAHEJF010000582.1 GCA_024639025.1 Ahrensia sp.
TCATTGATGAACAAGTGATGGGCCTGGACGAGCTTATCATGCCTGGCACACCAGCCAGCGGCGTCGCCGAAGAGCGGCCTGAATTCAGTCGTCTGTCAAAGGGCGAGCGTCGATTCAGGGTTTTCTCAGCTCATGCAGGTTTTGATATTCTGCCGTCGATTGATCAGGTCTCGGATTATAGCGTTGAACCCAATATTTTTTTCACGCCCCGCTTCTGCGTACCGGCAATGCCCCGGCTTGATGATCGCCAAGTTCGACTGATGGTTCTGCAAGATAGTGATGACAAAGGATCGGAAACCCGGTTCCTGATGCCGTTTACGATCGAAAAACCGGGCTTCGCCATTGGTCCCGACATCATACGAAGCTGGTCGAACCATTTCGGGCCATTTGGGACACCTTTGGTTGAGAGACGAGAAGCCAACCAGGTAATCGAGGATATTCTCAGCACGATCGCGATGCCGGCAGTTAACCTTCCCAAGATCATCGCGTTCCCAGATGTTATCACTGACAGCCCTGTCATATCGTTGATACGCTCAATTGCGCTTTCCAATGGACTTCCAATGGC
The DNA here is from genome assembly GCA_024639025.1 of Ahrensia sp. GTDB lineage: Bacteria > Pseudomonadota > Alphaproteobacteria > Rhizobiales > Rhizobiaceae > Ahrensia. Next base: position 566 of record JAHEJF010000582.1, read on the forward strand.
TATGACAGCGCCAGTGGAGCGTCCGGTGCTTGATGCCACCAAGGACGCTGTTCGCTACTTCAAAGAGGGAATAGGTGGTCATCATCGGCGTGATGTCGGTCGTTTGTGGCGCAAGCTGGAACGCGAGGGCGATCTCAAATATGAAATAGCCCGGAATTCCGAAGATGTCCGACATCAAATGGAAGAGTTCCTGTTACTGGAAAACGGCAGTTGGAAGGGGCGCCAGCGGACATCGCTGGCTTCTGATCGTTATCGCGCGGCCTTTGCCCGGGAGGCAATCAATTCTCTTGCCCATGTCGACAAGTGCCGCATTCATAGCATCAGCTTCAATGGAAAAGTCATCGCGTCCCTGATTGTATTTGTCGAAAATGGACGCGCATGGACCTGGAAGACAGCCTATGATGAAGCCTTCCGAACCTATTCCCCGGGCAAACTTCTGATGGTCAGAGCCACTGAAACGCTTCTCGATGATCCGAATATTCAGTTTGCCGACAGTTGTGCACCCCAAGGGCACTCCATGATGGAGCATCTTTGGCAGGAGCGGCGTGAGACTGTAACGCTGGTGATTGGGCTTGATATTTCAAAGGATCGGGACGTGCGTCAGGCAGCAGCCCAGATGGATCTGTATTCAAGAACCAAGCAGACAGCCAAAGACGTACATATTCGCATCAGAAACCTGATGAACAGACTGTAATCAGTGGCGAAAATGCCTACGAATTACTTTGCCGGATTCCGTAAGCGGAATATTACCAACAAAATTGATTTCACGTGGATATTCGTGAGCAGACAACCGGTTCTTGACATGGTTTCTGATTTCAGTTTCCAGCAGGTTTGACCTTTGGTAACCGACGGCTAACTTAATATTGGCGCAAACGATTTCGGTTCGTATTGGATCCGGTTTACCAACCACTGCGGCAAGTTCCACTGCCGGGTGTGAGGTAAGGCAATCCTCAATTTCGGAGGGTCCAATTCTGTAGCCAGCTGAAGTAATTACATCATCGTTACGCCCAACAAAGTGGAAATAACCTTCGCTGTCGCACCAGCCCCGGTCGCCAGTCAACATCCACTTGCCGTTGAACTTTTCGGCGGTTGATGCCGGATCGTTCCAATACTCCAAGAACATGACCGGACTTGGTTCCTGTATGGCGATTTCACCAACCTCGCCAGTTGGTAAGTGTTCACTTTCAGAACCCAAGATTGCAACTTTGTGGCCCGGTACGCTTTTGCCCATTGATCCCGGCTTGTGAATACCGATCTCGTGGCACGCGCTGATGATCGCATTGCACTCTGTCTGCCCGTAGAATTCATTGATCTGCAATCCAAGTGTTTCATGCGCCCAATTGAGCGTCTGGCCGCCTAAAGCCTCGCCAGCCGTTCCCAGGGTGCGCAATCCCAGATCTGGTCTGCTTACCAACGATGTCTGCATCATCTTGATCGCTGTTGCGGGCATGAACACATTGCGGATTCCGGCTTTCTTGATCAAATCAATTGCCCAATCGGGATCAAATTTGGGCGCGCGCGCTGCGACTAC
>JAHEJF010000583.1 GCA_024639025.1 Ahrensia sp.
GAAACGATCTGGCCGAAGCGTCTGAGCGCGGTTTCATTGTGCGCAAGGACAGCAGGGCATCGCTTGGCTCGCGGCAGGACGGATTGGTGGAAGAGCTTTTATCACCCGACCTGTCCGGCGACTTTGAGATAATTCATTCAAGGTTCGAGCCTGGAAAGTCCTGCGCGTGGGTGAGTGCGCGACCCACCCTGGAGGCGGGCTACCTGATCGCTGGTTCGCTCAAACTGCGTTTCCGTGACCGGGAATTTCAGCTGGATGCTGGAGACAGTTTTCAATTCCAGAACGAAGATTACTGCTGGGAGAACACCGGCACGGTTCCGGCAACGGCGATTTGGGTGATATCGCCCCCGGTTTATTGATTGATGCGCTTCATGCAGCGCAAGGGAGAACTATATGTCTGAATTTCCAACAACGGCTCGTGTGGTCATTATCGGCGGTGGAGTGGTTGGCGTGTCGACGCTTTACCATCTTGGATTGGCAGGGTGGAAGGATTGTGTGCTGCTCGAAAAGAACGAACTGACTGCGGGTTCGACCTGGCATGCTGCTGGCAATTGTCCAAACTTTGCGCCTAACTGGGCTGTCATGAACATGCAGCGCTACGGATTGGCGATGTACCGGACCCTGGCTGATGACGTTGATTATCCCATGAACTATCATGTGACAGGCTCCATCCGATTGGCACATACAAAGGAGCGTATGCTCGAGTTTGAACGCGTTGTTGCGCAAGCGCGTCACCAAGGCCTCGAAATGGATATGTGCACACCCGATGAGTTGCGCGCACATCATCCCTTTCTGGAAATACACGATTTGCTGGGTGGGTTGTGGGATCCGCTGGACGGTGACATCGACCCGGCCCAGCTTACCCAAGCACTGGCAAAAGGTGCGCGACAGCAGGGCGGCAAGATTCAGCGTTTTTGTCCGGCTACAGGCGTGTCACGCGATGGTGATGAGTGGATCGTGCACACCCACAAAGGCGACATACGATGCGAATTTGTCGTCAATGCTGCGGGCTATTATGCACAGCGCGTCGGTGAATGGTTCAAGCCATTTGGGGGTCGCACCGTACCGATGGTGGTGATGAGCCACCAGTATTTTCTCACCGGCGAGATTCCCGAGATCGAAGCCTGGAGCAGGGAAAATGGGCGCAAGACCGCGCTCATTCGAGATGTGGATGTGTCCTACTATCTTCGGCAAGACAAAAACGGTCTTAATCTTGGACCCTATGAACGCAACTGCAAAGCGCATTGGATCACACCAGATGATCCAATGCCTGACGATTTCTCGTTTCAGCTTTACCCGGATGATCTGGAACGGTTGGAGTACTACATTGAGGATGCCATGGCGCGTGTGCCGGTGCTGGGCACACAGGGCGTCGAGCGTGTGATTAACGGGCCCATTCCCTATGCACCCGATGGCTTGCCGCTGCTTGGCCCCATGCCCGGTGTCAAAAACGCATTTGAGGCGCATTCATTCACCTTCGGCATTGCGCAGGGCGGTGGTGCTGGCAAGGTGATGGCCGAGTGGATCATCCATGGTGAGACGGAGCAGGACATGTGGTCTGTCGACCCGCGCCGCTACACCAGCCACGCTGACCATGACTTCACGCTCGCCAAGGCGCTGGAGACCTATGGTCACGAATATGCCATGCACTTCCCGCATCATGAATGGCCTGCGGGCCGCAACAAAAAACTATCGCCCGTGCATGAGAAGCTCTTGTCGCAGGGTGCTCAAATGGGCGCCTATAATGGCTGGGAGCGTGCCAATTGGTTTGCCAAGGACGGCGATGATACTTCCGAAGCGGCTACCCAGACCTGGACGCGTTCTGGACCTTGGGAACAGCGCATCAGGGAAGAGTGCGAGGCAGTGCGCGACAATTGCGGCGTGATCGCCATGCACGGATTCTCACGCTACAATCTTTCTGGCGAGGGCGCTGCAGAGTGGTTGCGCTGCCAGATCACCGGTGCTTTGCCAAAAATCGGCCGCATGAATTTGGGTTACTTTGCCGACAGTCGCGGTCGCATTCTGACGGAAATGTCCTTGATCCGTCATGATGAAAACCACTTCACATTGATGACGGCAGCGGTGGCTCA
>JAHEJF010000584.1 GCA_024639025.1 Ahrensia sp.
AGTGGATTGAAGAACAACGCGCAGATAATCACCGCTGGAACCACAACAACCGGGCACAAATACCAAAGCGGGATGCTACCCACCGGCGTACCAGATTGAACGATCTGCATCATGGGTGTCAATGAAGTAAGGAAGATCACGACCCAGAAAACGGTCGCAATGACGGGTTTGTGTATGCGTTTGAAGTGCCAATAAAGCAGGATCGCCAGGCAAATGATTCCGATAATCAAAAGCACGCGCATCGACGCAATCACAAACGCCATTGATCAGCACCCATTCTAGGAAGCACCGCCAGCTTCAGTTTTCAGAAAGGCTTCACCGCAGGCTTTGGAAAGTTCTCGTACTTTCAGAATGTAGCTTTGGCGGTCTGTCACCGAGATTACACCGCGTGCATCAAGAAGATTGAAAACGTGGCTTGCCTTTATGCATTGGTCATAAGCGGGCAATGCGCATTTGTGGAGCGCATCATTTGATCCCTCTTGTGGCGCGCCTGCAGCAAGCAAAGCGGCGCACTCATGCTCAGCATCCTTGAAGTGCTGAAGCAGCATCTTTGTGTCGGCAAATTCGAAATTGTGCCGTGAGTACTCTTGCTCAGCCTGCAAGAACACGTCGCCATAGGTGATCTTGTCCTCGCCCTCAAGTCCGTTGAAATTCAGATCGTAGACATTATCGACGCCTTGCACATACATGGCGAGCCGCTCAAGCCCGTAGGTCAGTTCTCCTGACACCGGCGCGCACTCAATGCCGCAAACCTGCTGAAAGTAGGTGAACTGTGAAACTTCCATGCCATCGCACCAGCATTCCCAACCAAGTCCCCAGGCACCAAGTGTCGGACTTTCCCAGTCATCTTCAACAAAGCGGATATCATGCAGCAGCGGATCAATTCCGATCGCCGCGAGCGATCCCAAATAGAGTTCTTGCAGATCGGGCGGTGAGGGCTTGAGCAACACCTGATATTGATAATAGTGCTGCAAACGGTTGGGATTTTCACCGTAGCGGCCATCTGTTGGGCGACGGGAAGGCTGTACATAGGCAGCTTTCCATGGCTTGGGACCAAGCGAGCGCAGTGTTGTTGCGGGGTGAAATGTACCAGCGCCAACTTCCATGTCGTACGGCTGCAAAATGGCACAACCATATTGGGCCCAATAATTATGCAGGGTCAAAATGAGCCCCTGGAACGACCGGGACGGGTGAAGTGCATCTATTTTTGAGTGCGCGGTCATCGAATTCCACCGGAGATTTATAGTGCAGATGCAGTCGCATGGCGCGTCTTGGTCGTCAAGATGGTCATAATGTGACCAAGCGCACACCAATCCAGCGATATTTACGCAATGTTAACCACACGAGCGATGCTCTGAAGGGGATCGCTGAGTAGATAAAACTCAGGAGATTACGATGACCATAGCAAAAAGAACATTCACATCACTGCTCATTGTGCCCTTGATCGGCATGAGCATCCTTACTGTGCAGCCAACGGTATTTGGTGGCGAACAGGCGCATGCCCAAAGCCGTGCCAGTATCGGTTCGTTTTCGCCCAATCCAACAACACCAAACACCACACGTCCATCGAGCCAAAATATGCGGGGAAGTGAAGGCCCACGGGCGGTCAGAATTCCGCCTTGTCCTCCAGGCACTCCGCCAACGCCAAATTGTCGTCCATGGACACCACCGGTTAGCGTGGCTGTTTCAAAGGATGAGTGCACCTGCCAGATGAAACGCGTCAACGGTCGCATCATCAAGGATTGTTATGTCCTGGTCGGCAAGCTGGTTCATTACTGCCACGTTGGGCACTTGCGAATTCAAAATTGAGTTAAGCTGGGGAGCGGGGTCGATGGGGGTGTCTTCCGATGCCCTCATCGATGCATTTCGTCATCCCTTGCGGGGCGGTATTCACCAGTCTCGGGGTCTTCAATAAGCGTGCCGTTGGCGCGATTCTGCTGCTCTTTTTCCTCGCGACGCACTTTTGCAGAAACCCTTTCTGCATCTGATACAAACTTTCTGAAACCAAGATAACCGATGGCTGCAGCTGCAGCGACAAGCAGTAATTGTGGCATCATCTCCTCCATATCTTACCCCGCATTCCATTTGG
>JAHEJF010000585.1 GCA_024639025.1 Ahrensia sp.
ATTCCATCAAAGGCTGACGGAGTCTAGATCAACAATCCGGCAACCAGTTCATTGTCGGTGAAATCCTGCCAAACAATGCCTGCATCGGTCATTCTGGCCATCAAACCGGCAAAGTTGCCAGCGTCGGTTGTTTCAATGCCGATTAGGATTGAGCCGAAATTGCGCGCCGACTTTTTCAAATATTCAAACCGTGCAATATCGTCGTCCGGCCCCAGCAGATTGAGAAAATCACGCAATGCCCCCGGTCTTTGTGGCAGGCGAAGGACAAAGTACTTCTTGAGACCTTCAAAACGCAGAGCCCGTTCTTTGACTTCAGCCAGCCGCTCAAAGTCAAAATTGCCACCCGAAGCGACGCACAGCGTGGTTTTTCCCGCCAATTTTTGCTGGGGTACATCCTGCAATGCATCGATTGTAAGCGCACCAGCGGGCTCCAGAACGATGCCTTCGACGTTCAGCATCTCGATTAGCGTGGTGCAGAGCCGGTCCTCCGAAACCGCATTGACCTGTTCGGGCCTGAATTGCTTCAAGATTTCAAAGGGCTGGGCACCCATCAGTGCAACGGAGGCACCATCGACAAATTGATCAACCCGGCCGATATCGACCCTTTTTCCGGCCTTCAGGCTGGATTTGAGGCTGGCAGCGCCAGCCGGTTCGACAAACATATATTCTGGCTTAACGCCATTTTCGCTCAGATATTTTACCATGCCCGAAGCCAGTCCACCGCCACCCACGGCAATGTGAACTCTGTCCAGCATTTGGTTCTGACCCATGGCTGCCAATACTTCATGCGCAACAGTCGCCTGCCCTTCAATGATGTCAGCATGGTCAAATGGTGAAACCATCACCGCATCTTCAGAACGCGCATATTCTGTTGCCGCTGCGTAGCACTCATCGAAAATGTCGCCCACTTGACGGATCTCCACGGCATCTCCACCAAAAGCCCTGGTCTTGTCGATCTTCTGTTGCGGTGTCGTTACCGGCATATAGACCACCCCCTTTTTGCCGAAATGTCGGCAAACAAAGGCAAATCCCTGCGCGTGATTGCCCGCCGAAGCACAAACGAACCGGCTGGGATTGGCATTTTCCAGATGTTTTCGAAAAAAATTGAATGCGCCGCGGATCTTGTAGGAGCGAACCGGCGACAGATCTTCGCGTTTCAAGAGAATTTTACCGCCATATTTGCCGGTCAAATAGGTGTTTTCCTGCAATGGAGTCGCATCAAACAGGGCTCGCATGGCCTCGGCTGCTTTTGTCACTCCGTCTGTGAACTCACTCATCGCACTGTTTTCCACTAACCTTGAATACGAAATCTTTTGGTAATGCCTGTGCACGGGGTGTATACGCGCTTTGTTTATATTGCCAGTTTTGCGATAAGGATTGGCAACTCGCCAGACGAAACAAACGGAGCCCGGCGCTTAGATGAACAGCACAATGCTGCGCAACGCGGTCCATATTTGCGCAATATTCGCGTTTTACCTCGCCACAATGATGCTGATTCCCGGTCTGGTTGACCTGTATCTGTCAAACTCGGACTGGAAGGTATTCGCAGCTTCGTCAGCCGGTATCGGCGGTGCAGCTGCATTGATGGCGGTTGCCACACGCGGCGGCGCGCCGGTTGTCTCCACCCGCTTTACATTTCTGCTGGTCAACATGCTCTGGCTGACCTTTGCCGTCTGCGCCACGCTGCCATTTTACCTGTCCACGCTCGACATATCGCTGGCTGACGCGTTCTTCGAGGCTGTATCTGGCGCAACAGCATCTGGTTCGACCGTGCTTTCAGGCCTGGATACCATGCCGCCAGGCATCTTGATTTGGCGCTCCATGCTGCAATGGATCGGCGGGCTGGGTGTGATCGTGTTGGGACTGTTCATCCTGCCGTTCCTGAAAATCGGTGGTTCGTCCTTCTTCAAGATCGAATCGTCAGACCGCTATGACCGCCCCTTTGCCCGTTTTTCGACCTATGCGACCTCGGTCGTATTGATCTACACCGCGCTCACCGTGCTGTGCGCCATTCTTTATGCATGGTTCGGCATGAGCGCTTTTGATGCGATCAATCACTCCATGACCACCATGTCGACCGGCGGCTTT
>JAHEJF010000586.1 GCA_024639025.1 Ahrensia sp.
ATACAGGTGTACCACTCCCCTGCTTCCATCTTCTCTCTCTCGGTCTTTCTCATTGGCTGCTCGTTTTTGTTCGCATGTTAGGAGGTCAAATTTTCATGATTGAGGCTCCGTTCAGCAACTATTATTGCTGCGCCTGCCCTAAACTCCGAGCCCTCAGATTAACACGGAGAGCAGCGCGCGTAGATGGAGTCTTTTAAGGAGAAGCTTAGCAAGCGATAAAGTGAAGACCATTGCAAATGTCGCGCAACCGCTGCGACATCCTCGTAGCCAAATGATCCATTAATTGAGGTTCATAGCAGCCTGAAAACTTGAACCGACAATTGCCCCTGTCAATTAGGCTTTTAAGTAAGCCTACTTCCGGTCCATTGCCTTGTGACGCACGCTTGCGCGCCATCTGCAACCAGCGCGCGATAGGCTTTGGTCAGCTCATCCTTCATATCTTCATCAATATCTGTTCCGAAGATTTCCTGTACCGAGAGCAAGTTGGTGACTTCTTCATCGCCATCTGCACCTGCGTCGGAAAGCGCACGCAGCTTTTCAGCCAGCGGATCCCTCACTTCGATCGGATCGCCCTTTTCGTCTATACCGCCGACATAGCGCATCCAGGCTGCCACAGCGAGGATCAAGCCATCGCAGCGTCGCCCCGCCCTTCGGTTGGCGGCAATCGTACCCAGGATGCGTTGGGGAAGTTTTTGGCTGCCATCCATCGCGATCTGCCAGGTCCGGTGCTTGATCGCTGGGTTGCAATATCTGCCCAGCAGTTCTTTCGCATAGGCTTGAAGGTCGACTCCTTCGGGTGGTCTGAAACTTGGAATGATCTCCTCGCTCCACACGCTTTGGACAAATTGGCGAAAGTCAGGATCCTTCATCGTTTCCGAGATTGTTTCATATCCAGCCAGATAACCAAGATAGGCCAACGACGAATGCGTGCCATTGAGCATACGGACTTTCATGCGTTCGAAGGGTGCCACATCCTGAACCATGTGAACGCCCGCCGCCGTTTCGAAAGCCGGGCGCATCTCATCCACAAAATTGTCCTCAACGACCCATTGGCAAAACGGCTCGTGAAATACAGGAGCCTCATCGCGGTAGCCGCAACTAGCCGCCAATTGCTCTTTGTCGGCCTGGGTCGTGGCAGGTACAATCCGGTCAACCATGGTGGATGGAAAACGTGCCTCACTGGCAATCCACCCGGCAAGATCTTCATCAATGCACTTCGCCAATCCGATAACCACGTTTCGGGCCACACGTCCGTTGTTTGGTAAATTGTCGCAACTGAGAATTGTGAAAGGCCTCACCCCTGCCCTGCGTCTTCTTTCGAGTGCGCGGACCAGATATCCAATGGCGGTTGAAGGGTGTGAGGTGCTGATGTCTTTCTGAATATCCGGGTTGTTGATGTCCAGTTCGCCACTGCTGGGAATGTAGCAGTAGCCTTTCTCGGTCACTGTCAAAGAAACAATCCTGATGGCCGGATCAGCCATCATGTCCAACAGCGCTTCGGGATCTTCGGGCGCAAAGATGACGTCGCTCAGCACATGGGCGATGCGCGTTTTTGGTCCCGCCGGGCTCATTTCAACAGCTGTGTAGACATTACCCTGGGGTTGCAAACTGTCGCGAATGCCAGGTGACCGAAGGCTGACTCCGATGATGCCCCAATCTCCACCCTTAGCATTGATGGCGTCCTCAATGATGAGTGCTGCATGCGATCTGAAAAATGCCCCCAACCCCAGGTGAACGATCCCGGCCCTGATCGGCGGGCTGCTGCGCGACAGTCTGGGAATTTGGTCCGTCATAATTTGTAGGCCTTTTTGGCCAGACCATAAGAGAGGTCTTGCGCCACTTCGAATGCGTCCGCTTCTGACAGCCGCCCAGCACGAACCAGCTTCGACAGATAGGCGCAATCAACACGCCGCGCCATGTCGTGACGGGACGGGATTGAACAGAAAGCGCGGGTATCATCGTTAAACCCGACGGTGTTGTAAAAGCCCGCCGTTTCCGTGGTCAGTTCGCGAAAGCGCATCATGCCATCGGGGCTATCAAAGAACCACCAAGGGGGCCCGAGCTTGAGTGCTGGGTAAACGCCA
>JAHEJF010000587.1 GCA_024639025.1 Ahrensia sp.
TGGTTTTGGCGGGTCGAGCTTGTTGATGCGGCCAACAACGGCATTATTGAATCACCCTCTATCGCCGGCCGTAGTTTTCCGCGACCGTCATTGAACGAAGTGCCTTATGGGCCGGAATTCAATCGCCATTACATCTCGTCTGACGGGCAAAGCGATGACATGCGCGTACTCGAGGCGGAAATTGATCTGGGCAATGATCTCATTGGCCTGTTTCAGGTCGGCGGAAACCGCTCTGAATTCGAACGCGAGATCAACCGTTTTGCCTTTCGAACAATCGGATTGCTGGCTGTGTTTGGTATTGGTGCTGTACTGATCAATGTGGTGATCATTCTTTTTGGTTTGCGGCCACTAGACAGAATCCGGCAAGCGCTGAGCGATATTCGCGATGGCAAATCTGAGAAACTGGAAGGGGAGTTCCCAACTGAGATTGCGCCTATGGTCGACGAGATGAATGTCCTGGTCGACAATAACAGGCGCATTATTGAGCGTGCGCGGACACAGGTCGGCAATCTGGCGCACTCTCTGAAGACGCCCATTGCAGTTCTGCTCAATGAAGGAGAGGCCGGCAAAAAGGTCGAGCCGGACATCGTAAAAACGCAAGCACTCTCGATGCAGACTCAGGTGGATCATTATTTGTCGCGTGCGCGCATTGCCGCCCAACTTGGCAGCGTGACCTACCGCACTGACCTAGCAAAAACGCTGGAACGCATCTGCTCTGTCATGCGAAAACTCAATCCGGAAAAACAGATCAATCTGTCCACACCAGGCCAAAAACTCTATTTTGCCGGCGAACGGGAAGACCTTGAGGAGATCACCGGCAACTTGCTCGAAAATGCGCTGAAATGGGCAAATGCCCAAGTCCACCTGTCTGCACATGTGAAGGATGAGAACCTGCTTCAGATTCTGGTCGAGGATGATGGTCCAGGCATCGCCGCAAACGATCGTGACAAGGCATTGAAGCGCGGCCAGAGGTTGGATGAAGCAGTCCCGGGCACCGGCCTTGGTCTGTCAATTGTTGCCGATACAACCGAAGCGTATGGCGGTAGTGTCGAACTGGGAAACAGTAAACTTGGCGGCCTGTCTGTGCTTGTCACTCTACCCATGGCGCAATAAAATCTTGCCTACAAGTTCAGCTGTCACATTGTTGCCGAGGAATTTTTGTCATAAACCAAGCATGAATTTGGCGCTGGAGAACTTCGGGTGATTTCAAACAATGCAATCCAACTTTTGAGCTTTTTGGGCGTATGTTTGCTGACGACAGGTTGTGTTACCCTGGGCGGTGGTAGCAACGCTGCAACCGCGAATACAGGCACGACTCAAGTTTCTGCACCTGCTGAGCTGCTGGAAGCGCTGGGCGGCGGCCTTGTTGGGCGCTCGCAGGGCGATCAGATGACCCGTGCGGATCGCCTGTTGGCACTTCAAAACGAGTATCGTGCACTTGAATATACTGCGCCCGGTGAAGCCGTGCTTTGGCAGGGTAAGAGCCTGAATGGGCGCATTATCCCATCTCAACCCTATCGGGTTGGTTCGCAGGATTGTCGCCAATATGAGCACACCATTGTTGATAGAGCGACAGAATCGACCGTGCGGGGAACGGCGTGCAGGAACGAAAACGGCAGTTGGACGCTGCTCTCTTAACTTTGTTCATTTTCTCGTCTGGGAGCACCGGTCTTGAAGCTTCTGATTGTCGCATGCGATGAAAATGTCTTGGCTTTCACACCGGCAGTGCATATCTCAATCCTATGATACTTGGCATCACCATCACGGTTCTGACAATCGTCGCTATCGGCCTGGCTTTTCTGCCCGCGCTTTTACCGGCGCGCAAACAAGAATCTGCCTCTAGTTTTGCTGAATATGAGCATGATCTGAGCGTTTACAGGGATCAACTCAAGGAGCTGGAACTGGAAACCGAGCGGGGTGTGATCAGTGCCGCGGATGCCAAGCAGGCACATGCGGAAATTGCCCGGCGACTGCTGGCCACCCAGGAAAAGCTCAATGCCGTTGCCGAAACAGCCAGCACCGATGCACGGCGAAAGTTCGGAAACCTCTTTATTGCATCCATCGCCCTGATCTTTGTTC
>JAHEJF010000588.1 GCA_024639025.1 Ahrensia sp.
ATGACATGCCCGAACTGCCGGGCACGTTGCATGCTGCGTTGGTTACATCGCCAGTCGCACACGGACGCTTGAAATCCATCGATGCTTCTGCTGCCCTGGCCATGGAAGGCGTTGTGGCGTTTGTCAGTGCCAAGGACGTGCCGGGCCACAATGATATTGCCCCCATTCTGTCAGGCGAAGAGCTGTTTGCCTCCCAGAACCTTGAATACCTTGGCCATCCAATTGGCTGTATTGCGGCTGAGACACTGGAGCAGGCGATCAAGGCCGCAAAAGCCGTTATTGTTGACTTTGAAGAACTGGAGCCGGTTCTTGACATTGAAGCGGCGCACGAAAAACAGTCCTATGCCATTGCACCGCAATCTTTGCTCAAGGGTGATGTTGATCAGGCGCTTCGAGATGCCGACCACATCATTGAGGGACGATTGGATATGGGCGGACAGGACCATTTCTATCTCGAAACACAGATTGCCTATGTGACGCCCGGCGAAGACGGCGATCTGGTGGTCTATTCCTCAACCCAGCATCCGACCGAAGTTCAGCATCATGTAGCGCATGTTCTGGGTCTTTTTGCCAACGCTGTTGATGTGAAGGTCCGGCGCATGGGCGGCGGTTTTGGTGGCAAGGAAAGCCAGGCAACCATCATGGCCGCTGCAGCAGCGCTGATCACGCAAAAGACAAATCGACCGACAAAGTTGCGGCTCAAGCGGTCGGACGACATGACGGCGACCGGCAAGCGCCACGATATGGTCGCAAGGTGGCGGGTCGGCGTGACCGATGAAGGCAGAATTTTGGGCATGGATGTCGAATATCTCGCGCGCGCAGGCAATTCGGCCGATTTGACAGGTCCGGTTATAACCAGGGCAATTACGCACACCGACAATGCCTACTACGTGCCGAATGCGCGCATTGTGGGCCATGGATGCAAGACCAATACGGTTTCGAATACAGCATTCAGGGGCTTCGGCGGTCCGCAAGGCGTGATTACTTCGGAAACCATGATTGACCAGATCGCCAGAGAACTTGATCTCGAACCCAACCAGGTCCGTGAAGTCAATTATTACGCGAAGGATACGGTCCAGGTCACTCCTTACGATCAGGAAGTCGAGCAGAACCACCTGAATGAAGTAACCCAAACATTGCTGGCCACCTCTGAATGGAAGCGACGTCGGGCAGAAATTGACCAGCACAATGCTTCAAATCCGATTATCAGGAGAGGCCTGGCAATGATGCCGGTCAAGTTTGGTATTTCGTTCAACCTGCCTGCGCTCAATCAGGCGGGCGCTTTGGTACATGTCTACCAGGACGGGTCCGTTCATCTCAATCATGGTGGCACCGAGATGGGGCAGGGCTTGTTCATGAAAGTAGCCCAAGTGGTTGCAGAAGTCTTTCAGTTGGATATCGACAAGATCAAGATCACGGCCACTCAGACGGGCAAAGTACCCAATACCAGCGCCACGGCAGCTTCAACCGGTTCGGACTTGAACGGCATGGCCGCCATGGCAGCGGCGAGCGCTATCAAGGAGCGGATGACCGATATTGCTGCAGATCATTTTGATGTGGAACCAGAGGCAATCGAGTTTCGTGACAATCACGTCCATGCCGACAATCGTTCCGTCACATTTGCCGAACTGGCAAAAATGACTTGGGCAGCCCGTGTCTCACTGTCCGAAGCCGGCCATTATAAGACACCGAAAATCCATTGGGATCCCAATGCGATGAAGGGTCGCCCCTTCTTCTACTTCACTTATGGCGCAGCTGTAGCCGAAGTCGCAATCGACACAATAACCGGGGAGAGCAGGTGTCTTCGGGCAGATATATTGCAGGACTGTGGCGCATCACTCAATCCAGCGATTGATTTGGGCCAAGTTGAAGGAGCATTCGTGCAGGGCATGGGCTGGGTCACGTGCGAAGAATTGTGGTGGGACGACAAGGGCAAACTGCGAACGATTGGACCCTCGACATACAAGATCCCGGGCTCTCGAGATGTGCCGCCAACATTCAATGTCGCACTCCTCGAAAAAGCACCCAATGCTGAAGAGACGATTTTCAGATCCAAGGCAGTCGGTGAACCGCCTC
>JAHEJF010000589.1 GCA_024639025.1 Ahrensia sp.
GAGTTCAACGGGTTTGGCGAGCTCGAAATCAATGGTTGGGTTGCCCACCCCAATGCAGGTACCTCAGATGCTGATCCCTATGCACGCGCACGCGCAGCTCGAACCGGTCGAATTGCTCTGGGTAGCGCGGAGGGATTGGTCTTTGTGGCAAGAACCGATGACGCCAATCGTGAAATACTGGCCACTTGCACCTACGCGATCGTTGGCAAGACACCCGCGGCGCGCGCCTGGACCTTGCGGGCCAGTGACGACCAATACCTGACAATTGGCTCGCCCACCGGCGGTGCATTTGGGCTTCACTCGGGCAATGTTCTGCGGGATCAAAGCGGTGCGTTCAAAATTACCTTTTCAGCAACACCAAGTTCCGGAAACTGGTTGCAATCAGCAGGCGTGGGCAATCGATATCTCATCATTACGCTGTACGATACAAGCGTTGCCAGCACGACAGGCATCAGTGACTATACGATGCCAAGCATAGATCGGGTGCGGTGCAATGATTAGCAAGATAATCTACGCGCTATTCATGGGAATCATTGGCGCGATCATCACGCATCTCGCCATTATCTTTTTATTGCCCGGGCTTTCGGCCAATAATCCGTGGTCGCTGATCGCCGAAAGCGCAGATATTGGCGAACCACTCAGGATTGATGACCAATTGAGTGCGGACAATCAAAACCTGTTCCTGGATCCACTGTTTGAAGCTTCAGCATGCCGATTTGATCTCAGTGAAGGCACCATGCACATCACGGCACAGGGTGATGCTCCACTTTGGACAATAGCTGTTTATGATACCGCTGGCACCGTGTTGTTCAGCGCCAATGACCGGATTGCAAACTCTCCTGATGTCGATCTTGCGATTGTCAACGCAGCCCAACTCAGATTTGCCCGCGAGAACACACCCGATGAACTCGCCCAATCTGTCATTGCTGCTGCCGAGCTCAATGAGGGATTTGCATTGCTGCGCGTTTATGCACCGGATTCCAGCTGGAAGCCCAATGCTGAGCGCTTTTTAGAAACAATGCAGTGCGAGTTTCTGGCTTTCTGATATGGAAGCCGTCAAATAGGTCTGAACCGATCTAAGGCTTTGTGGAGGTATTCAGTCCGATATTCGAGCCTGATGGCTTTCGGCCTATTTGCCGAGCATCTTTGCCCTGCGACATAGGCTCGTAGCGTACGCCCGTGAACATGATCACTTCAGCGGGTTCACGTTTAGCACCGACGACATGTCGATGTGGATTACGATGTGACTCAAACGAACTTAACGCAACAACTTTGCCCATAGGAACCTCCTTGAGGAGTTGCGAACGAGAGCACATTAGGCAAGCGATAGTTAACGCAATACTAACAATTTTAATCTAAGTTTACGGGTTGTGAGTCCAAGTGTATCTAGTCTGGATTGAAAATGAGTAAGAATTTCCACCTCGTAATATCTGCCGCTCGAGAATTTGCGCAACTGCAACGGCCCAGTTTTAGCCAGAAGATGCAGTTTCAAGACCTTCTGCTTGCCTATCTGGACAATCTGCCGTCTGAGGATATCACATCGATCTGCAATATCCTGGCTTCGTGCACCCATGTCCCCAGATCGCTTGTCATGAAATTGTGCAAGCAAGATGCTGGCATTTGCCGGGCATTGCTGCTTACGTCTTCCGTCCTGCAAGATGCTGATCTGTTGGAATTGATCGAAGGGACTGAACGGCTGGACCACGCGCGCATCGTCGCACGCAGGACAAGCCTTCCTCCCTCGGTTTCAGCACAATTAAGGGTCCTTGTAGATGACAAGGTCGACCGGGCCTTGGATTTGAGGCAGCGACCACTGTTCCTGGCCGAGCCAGGCGGCGAAGTATCTGGCCAGATTGGCGACGAGACCGTCGAAAGCACATTTCTCGATTTGTGCGTCGAGGACAATGATATTCTCATCTACACGGCATTTGCCGATCACTTGGGCCTCAATCTGATCAGTTGCAAAACGCTTTGCACCGATCTGACATCTCGAAATCTTCCAACGGCTATGCGCTATCTGAATTTGTCGGAAGAAACCGCATGGCGACTATATCGACGGTTGGCAAAATCAGAAT
>JAHEJF010000590.1 GCA_024639025.1 Ahrensia sp.
CAAACGCCTTCTGGGCATACCAAAGTGTGTTGAGCACATCGCCTGCAAATGAAAGCCGCATCAGGTCATTCGATCCAGCCGATGACAATTCGACCATACATTCGCCAATACCAAGCAGATTTTTCACGGGCAGCCAGTCTAATTTTTCCGGAGTTATATCCAGGTGGAAGACCACCAAATTACATACGGGTTGCGCGTCACAGGCGTTGTCTCCCAGATGCAAAATCATAGTCTGTATTCAACAAACGGCGCCAACATAGCCAGTTTGGCAATCCGTGCAAGGCGCAACCTGGACATGGAAGGATTCAACTTATGAAAACGGGAAAGACCAGAGGAGAATGATCAAGGCTTAACCTAACGTAATATATAATTACCTAGATAGATATTTACATAAGTAAAATAGATATATGTTACTTAGAGTAAGTCTAATATATTGATTTCTAACGCCATTTTTTAGATCAATATGGATATTTATATTGACAGATTCCACATAGAATCTTACCCAAGGCAAGTCCAAATAGGGGTATGGTCGATTCGTTGGTGCAAGTTTCTGGTCAATCGCTTGATACAAAAACGCGACATGGCCCCGGCGGTAACGAGGGACAATGCCTTGCAATCAATTCCCCGACAGAAAGGGTGACAACATGACCAGCAACACCAAGTCCAGCAATAAGACAGAAAAGAAGTTTCATTTTATTTCCGGTCTGCCCCGCGCCGGCTCCACATTGACCGCGGGATTGTTGCGGCAAAATCCACGCTTCCACGCCGGTATGTCCAGCCCCGTTGCTGCCCTTTTTGATCAATTGATTGCCCAAGTTTCAGCTGGGTCGGAAATGTCCTCGATGGTAAGCGAAGCGCAGCGAAAACGCTTCCTGGCTGGCTTGTTTGACAGCTACTATGCTGATCACGACCAACCGGTCATCTTCGATACAAACCGAGCTTGGACAGCACAATTGCCGGCCTTGATGAATCTGTATCCCGAGTCAAAAATGATCTGCCTTGTCCGCGATGTGGCTTGGATCATGGATTCCCTGGAGCGACAATTTCGGCAGAATGCATTTGAACATACCCGGCTCTTCAACAATCCGGGCGAGCGATCAACCGTCTACACGCGCGTTGAGGCGCTGGCCAATGCAAACCGGTTGGTGGGCTTTCCCTGGCACGCTTTGAAAGAAGCCTGCTATTCGGATTTTGCCCAGCGTCTGATCATCGTTGAATATGATCTGCTGGTTCAACGGCCCAAGGATGTGTTCAAGCTGATCTATGATTTCCTCGAAGAGGAGCAATTCGAACACGATTTCGACAATGTCAATTATGATGCGCCGGAGTTTGACAATCAATTGGGACTGGATGGACTGCATCGTGTGCACAAAAAGGTCGAGGCGCGACCACGTCGCACCATATTGCCACCAGATCTTTTCAAGCGTTACACCCAGTTGTCATTCTGGCGCAACATCAATGATTCAAAAGCTGTCCGCATTATTGCCAAGCAGGCGGACGAAGAACAAAAAGACAAGATGCCGGAACCCAAGGAAGAACTCGAAGAGGCCTGACCCGGAAACAGCTCATTGCTGGCCATGGCAGTATCACCGTGTGCTCTGCCGATAGGTTTGCGGTGACATGTTCTTCCACTTTTTGAACGCAAGATTGAAAGCTGTGGCGCTAGAGTAGCCGCAGCTTTGGCCGATGCGCTTGATGGGCATGTTTGTTTCTTCCAGCAGCTGTTCGGCCGTCTGCTCTCGCTTGCGCTGCAATATGTCTGAATATGTCGTTCCCTCTTCCCGCAGTCTGCGCTGCAGGTTTTTGGGATGTGTGCCAATCGCCCTTGAAACCAGATCCATGCTGCAGTGACCGCTTGGCAGCTGTTGCAGTATCGCTGTTTCCACCAGTTGCTCTGCGCTTAGCTCTTCAGACAGCTTCTGGATTTCGGCTCAAGATAGGAGTAGACAATCTGAGACACCTGTTCGTCGGTGCCTGAGGTTTCAATAAAGAGCAGTTTCTGATCAACAAACATTGAGTTTGTTTCAGCATCATACTCAATTGGGCAGCCAAAATGGCGCGCGAGCG
>JAHEJF010000591.1 GCA_024639025.1 Ahrensia sp.
TCGTCGCTGCCGCAGTGATTCTCCCGCTGGACATCAAGATAGGTGGTTTGAACGATTCCAAGAAACTCAATGCCAACAAGCGCGATCAATTGTTCGATGCTGTTATGCAATCTGCTCTGGCTGTTTCTGTTTGCTCGATCAGCGCTCAAACAATCGATCAGCGGAACATCAGAAGCGCCAGTCTCGAAGCGATGAGCAATTGTGTTGGTACTCTTTCCATCTTGCCCGATGCATTGCTGGTTGATGGAAGAGATATCCCGGATTCACTACCCAGCAATTTGGCAAGCAGAGCAATAATCAAGGGAGATTGCCGCTCGATGAGCATCGCGGCGGCGGCAATCATTGCAAAAGTGACACGCGACCGAATGATGAAGCAATTGGGCCACGAACACGCGGACTATGTGCTTGAGAGCCATATGGGGTACGGATCTGATGCGCACCGGACAAAGATTACCCAGCTGGGTGGCGTGGAACGTGTTCATCGTTTTTCGTTTCGGCCTCTTAAGACCGACGAATGAAGGCTGCTCCAGAAACAAAAAACCGTGCCTGGCTCAGCCGACACGGTTTTTGACATCAATAATTTTGCCGATCAGTTGAGGCCGGATTTGACCTGCGACAGTGATTGCTTGAACAGATCACCTGCCGCCTTGGTGGTCACCTTCTCGCTCAACAACTTTTCAGTTGCGCTAATGGCAACATCAACAGCCGTAGAACGCACCGCGTTGATTGCATCTGCCTCTGCTTGGGCAATTTTTTGCTCTGCCATCACAGTGCGGCGCTCAACATATTCCTCGGTCTTGGCCTTGGCTTCCGTGGCAATGGCTTCTGCCTCGCGCTTGGCAGCCTCTACGACGCTTTCGGCTTCTTTTTCAGCCTCTTTGCGCTTGCGCTGGTACTCGGCCAGCACTTCGGCGGCCTCTTCGCGCAGCTTGCGCGCCTCTTCAAGCTCATTGCGGATCTTGTCAGAACGGCCATCCAAGCTCTTTGCAATCATCGCAGGAACTTTGAAATAGGCCAAAATTCCCAAAAATATGATCAGGCCAACAAGTGCCCAGAATGTTGCGTCAAACATCTCTCTTGCTCCTTACTTGCCTGCAGCCGCGACAGCTTTGGCAAGATCAGCTTTTGTTGCTTTGCTGCCCAGAAGCGTGGTGAAAATTTCGGCCGCTGTATCTTCGGCAATCCCCCCAACCTCGGACATTGCCTTTGTGCGAATATCAGCAATCCTTGCTTCGGCCTCGCCTAGCTTTTCTGCCAGACCGTCTTCCACCTTCTGACGCTCTGCAGCGGCTTCGGCATTCGCCTTGTCTCGCGCTGCCTGGCCAATTTCGTGCGCTTTTGACTTGGCCTCGACCAGTTCCTGCTCATAAGCAGCGATGGAGGCATCAGCCTCATCGCGCAGTTCGCTGGCTTTATCCAGGTCCTGTGCAATGCGATCCTGACGGGTTTCCAAAATACCGCCGATACGCGGCACGATAATCTTGGTCATAAACCACAAGAAGAACCCGAATGTCAGGGCGAGCCAGAATAGCTGAGATGCATATGAAGACGGATCGAAGGGCGGAAATGAACCGCCTTGTTCTGCCGCATGCGCACTGGTGATAAACATTATTATCAATCCCAATTCTTAATACGAATAGATCAAAACAGAGATTTTGATCGTTGGCGCTTTCAAACGCCTGAACAGTGTTGGTGAGCGTGCTCACCGGGCTTTGATCTGACCGCCGCCAAGCCTTGGCGGCAGTCAATCCAAAGGTATCTCTGCGCGATTAAACCGCGAAGAGGAGAAGTAGAGCGATGAGCAATGAGAAGATGCCCAAGGCTTCAGTAACGGCGAAGCCGAAGATCAAACGGCCGAATTGTCCGTCTGCTGCTGACGGGTTGCGTAGCGCACCTGACAGGAAGTTACCGAAGATTGTACCAAGGCCAATGCCCGCACCGGCCATACCAAGACATGCAATGCCTGCGCCGATGTATTTTGCTGCTTCCGCTTCCATTTTAAGCTCCTTTGGATCGTAATGTGCAGTTTCTAACGTTCTTCACAGCGGGCCCTCCCGCTATTT
>JAHEJF010000068.1 GCA_024639025.1 Ahrensia sp.
CGCCTGCCGAAGAGGTCAAAACACTGACACTTGGCAGCCAGGTGTTCATTGGCCAGTTTGTGACAGACTGGAATGCGGTCTTGTCAGCACTTTCAATGGCGATTCTGCCGGTCATGATCCTGTATGTCATCTTCTCACGGCAACTGATCCGCGGCATCACTTCAGGAGCAGTGAAATGAGGGTTCTTATTGCAGGTCTGGGCAATATGGGACGCAGCCATGCGCTTGCTCAACATAGCCTACCCCACACCGAAATTGTTGGACTGGTGAACCGTTCTTTGGTGGAGTTGCCCAAGGCGCTCGAGGCCTATCCGGTATACACCGATTACAACTCCGCCCTTGCGGAAACAAAACCTGATCTCGTGATCATTGCCACCTACACGGACAGCCACGCCGACTATGCAATCGCTGCCCTTGAACAAGGCGCACATGTATTTGTTGAGAAACCGCTTGCCGGCAATGTTGCCGATGCCCAAAGGGTGGTCGATACCGCCGTTCGATTGAACAGGAAGCTGGGTGTCGGGTATATTTTGCGGCACCATCCGAGTTGGCAGAAGCTCATAGAAGAAGCGCGAGGACTGGGTGGACCTTACGTGTTTCGGTTGAACCTCAATCAGCAATCTGACGGCCCGACATGGGAAACGCACAAGGCGCTGATGCAAACCACTTCACCACTGGTGGATTGTGGCGTCCACTATGTTGATGTGATGTGCCAGATCACCGACGCGCAGCCGGTCCGCGTACATGGGATGGGGCTTCGCCTGTCTGATGAGATTGCAGCTGATATGTACAATTACGGCCAGTTCCAGGTGGTATTCGAAGATGGCTCGGTTGGTTGGTACGAGGCAGGCTGGGGACCAATGATGTCCGAGACCGCTTTTTTCGTCAAAGACATTGTGAGTCCCAATGGTGCTGTTTCGATCACGGATGGCAATAAGGGCGCTTCCGATGATGTTGATGGCCACACGAAGGTGGGCGGACTTCTGGTTCACCGTCCAGGTGATGACAGGTTGGTTGAATTACCTGACGAGCCAGGGCACCAGGAACTTTGTGACGCCGAACAGGCGTGGATTGTCGACGCCATACGCAACAATACAGACCTGACGCGCCACATGAACGATGCGGTGCAGTCACTACGCATCTGCCTCGCCGCAGATCAAAGTATTCGAACAGGAAAAATCATCCAGCTTGGAGAGATTAAATGACCGCTCTGAAACTTGAAAACGTCAATAAATCCTTTGGCGACGTGCATGTGCTCAAAGACATCAATCTGACTGTTGATGAGGGCGAGTTTGTTGTCTTCGTTGGTCCGTCGGGCTGCGGCAAGTCAACACTGCTTAGAGTTATTGCAGGACTTGAAGATGCGAGCACCGGAACAGTGAAAATCGGCGATGAGGTTGTCAACGCGGTACCGCCCGCAAAAAGGGGCATTGCAATGGTGTTCCAGTCATACGCGCTATATCCGCACCTGACGGTCAAAGACAATATGGGGCTGGGATTGAAGCAGGAAGGTCAACCCAAGTCAGTGATCGAGGAGCGTGTGGCAAAGGCCAGCAAGATGCTTGATCTGGATGACTATCTCGCGCGGCGTCCCTCTGAGCTGTCCGGTGGCCAACGCCAACGTGTGGCGATCGGTCGAGCCATTGTGCGCGATCCGAAACTCTTCCTCTTCGATGAGCCGCTTTCCAATCTGGACGCAGCGCTACGTATGAACACGCGCGTCGAAATTGCCGCGTTGCACCGTACACTTTCCGCTTCCATGATTTATGTTACGCATGATCAGACCGAGGCGATGACACTGGCAGACAAGATTGTGGTGCTGCGTGATGGCTATGTCGAGCAGGTCGGCAGCCCGATGGAGCTGTACAACAATCCCGCCAACCGCTTTGTGGCCAGTTTTCTTGGCTCGCCGTCGATGAATTTTCTGGAACACTCGGTTCCGGGTCTTGCGAAGGGACAGACGATTGGCATCCGGCCCGAGCACCTCACACTTGACAAGAATGGTCCGATTTCAGGCAAAGTAACGCATGTCGAGCGGCTGGGTGGCGACACAAATCTGTTGGTGGAAACAGATCAGGGCGAAGCATTGACTGTTCGCCTTTTCGGTCAGAACGAAACACAGGTGGGCGCCAATGTATCGCTGGGCTTTAATGCCGAACTGGCATTTTACTTCAATGATGCAAATGAGCGCGTCTATGATAAGGCGGCGTGACGACCAGCCAGAAACACACGAGCTAGGCTCTGTCAGCCTTTGATCGAATCGCGATACCTGGATTTATCCAATATTTTCAATGCCCAAATCCGCACCAGCATTTCAGTTGAAGACTGAAACGCTCTAGTCGGGGTGGCAGGAATCGAGATATTGCATGGCATATTCAGATTCCATGCGCTTTGTTCTTCGCCCCAGTCCACCATTGAGTCTTATCCACTCAACGACCCACTCGGGATATTTCTCCATCATATAGACAGCCGCCCTGGCGTTGGCTTCTGGTGATGATCCATAGGGTAGATGAAAGCCAAATGATGCCCGGTCTGACACACAAGCCTGTTCAGAAGCCATACCCAGAAACAAGGTGCAGGCTGAATCGCATCGTCCCATGAACTTTATGGGTGTACCTGAATCTTCCGCAAGCCTGATCCGCAGTGCATAATCGACAATCATGCCGCCTCCGTCGGAAAAAATTCTGATTGGAGGATTTGTAGGAGTCGCCATTGCCGCGTAGCTCGAGGAAATTGCGATGGCAATTCCGAGCAGGATAAACTTCACACAATTGTTTGTTTTGGTAGATATTAACATGACCGACCACAGAACCTATGGCTGTATCGGACAGGATGCTACCGTCGTGAAGTTCACATTTGATTAAACTTGTTATTGAAACAGAGCGGGCCAAAAGGCCCGCCCCGATATATCAGCTACAATCAGCTTCTTTCAAATTAGTTCGCGTCGAACTGGGATTGCATGTCATTCAGCGTATTGTCCACAACACCGGTGCCGTCAGTGTGATTGTTTCTCAACATTTCGATGATTGGGTTGCCACCGGACCCACCATCGCCGCCATTGCCGCCGCCATTACTGCTGCCGACATTTCCGCCGCCGCCTCCAGTACCAGAACCAATTGATACCGATCCGCCGGCTGATCCGCCGGCTGTTGAGCTCTTACCTTCATTCACATCAAAAAGCCCCGAAGCTATCGAGGCAGATCTGACTTTCGCCACTGCTGTACAAGCCGTTGGCAAATTTCCATACCGCTCGCGGAACTGTTGAAGCGCTTCAACGCTACCATCTGCCAACGCTTCTGCACAGGCAGCTTCAGCCTCTGCAATTTCTTCAAGGGTTTGCGCATGAGCCACTTGCGTAAAAGACAGACCCAGCACCAATGCCGACGAAATCGACAGTATCCTAATTGGTTTTATCATAATCTTTACTCCGTTTTTTCATGTATCTGATTAAACGAGACCTCTAGCCAGTCCGTATTCTCTGGTCCAAGCCCAATGGTAATCCATAATTGACGTTGATTGCAAATACGTAAGCTTTTTTTAATGCGCCGCGCTGTGCTGAATCTCACATATCGAACTCAACTGTCAGTGCTGGAAAGTGGTATAAACGTCGCAAAACAGCACAACTATAAACACTTTTGGCACATTTCGCTGAAATGTTGGCGGGATAGAATAACTAACCAGCTCTGGTCACTTTTTTGGCTTTCTTGAACCTGCCTGGCAGATTCTCGCCATATTTCGAATCTCACTCGGCAGTTCAGCTTTCTTGAAGTTTCAATTTCAAGATTATTGGGCTCCGTGGCCGCTCAAATGGATTGACCAATTTCGCGCAGCCTGTTATGACATCGATGTCATGACACCGATGTCATGGACGAATTGTTTTGGGAGGAACAATGGCGACCATTTATGATGTGGCACGAAAGGCTGGTGTCTCGCCGAAAACCGTCTCTCGTGTGATGAACGGCGATGCTCCCGTAAATGAAAAAACGCGCAAAGCCGTCGAAGCTGCGATGGGCGCCTTGTCTTATGTCCCCTCCAGCGCTGCACGCTCTATGCGCTCAAACAAGACCGGCCTTGTTGGATTGATCACCGGCGCAATCAGCGGCACTCCTTCTGCAACTGAACTCACTGGTTTGCCGGACCTGGTCATTGTTCAAGCGATACAAAAAAAACTCGCTGCAAATGGCATCACATTGCTCATTTCGGATACCGGCGGCGAGCGCACCAAAGTGGCGGAACTGAGCCGCACACTGGCCCAACACAGAGTTGAGGCCTTGATTTATGTGGCCGACTATCACCGCAAAATCGACTTGCCCGATGAAGCACGCCAGCAAAAATTGTTGCTGGTGAACTGCTTTGACCAACATGGCACACCCACCATCGTTCCTGATGACTATATGGGCCAGAAATTGCTCACAGAACGGCTTCTGGAAGCTGGTCACAAGCGCATCGGTTTCCTGACGTTGCCGCAAGATCTGGTGGCCTATGAATTGCGACTTGGCGGTTACCAGGATGCGCTCTCCAACGCCGGTATCGAGTTTGATTCAAGCTTGGTTCAAACAGCCGGACTGCATCATTCGGGCCCACAAGAAGTCATGTTGATCAGTGAAGCGGTGGACTATCTGATGTTTCTTGAAGATCCACCAACGGTTATCTGTTGCGGTAATGACCGCATGGCCTTGCAGCTCTACGGGGTTTTGCGGACACGCGGCGTCCGGGTACCCGAGCAACTCTCCGTGGCCGGATTTGATGACTACAAGCTGATATCCGAAACACTTTACCCGCCTCTGACAACGGCGGTTCTGCCCTATCAATTGATGGGCACCCGCGCGGCTGAATGGCTACTGGCAGAAATTAGAGGCAGGGAAGAAATGAGCAGCCAAGAAATACAAAGAATTCGTGGACCGGTTGTTTGGCGCCAATCGGTCATTGCGCAGCAACAGTAACGCGCCTAGCGGCCCCGCCGCACAATGTGGAGGAAGACAAATGAAAAAACTATCGTTGACGACTGCCACCGTTCTCACCGGTGTAATGATAGCATCATCTGCTATGGCGGCGACCGATGTCAGTTTATGGTATCACGGTGCGGGCAATGAAGTAGAAAGCAAGATCATTAACCAGATCGTATCAGACTTCAATGCTAGTCAGAGCGACTGGGCGGTTAAACTGGAGAGCTTTCCGCAAGCATCATACAATGATTCCATCGTAGCAGCAGCCCTGGCCGGCAACTTGCCTTGCATCATCGATGTTGACGGGCCGGTCATGCCCAACTGGGCTTGGTCGGGCTATATGCAGCCGCTTTCAATTGACGAAAGCGTTATCGGCAATTTCCTACCGGGCACAAAAGGCATCTGGGACGGCAAGCTGTATTCGATCGGATTATGGGATGCGGCCGTGTCACTGTACGCACGCAAGTCTACAATGGAAGAATTGGGCTTGCGCACGCCGACTGTGGATAATCCTTGGTCGATGGAAGAGTTCATGGATGCCATGAACAAAGCCAAGGCATCGGGCAAATACGAATATGCGCTTGATCTGGGCATGGCCTGGACCGGTGAATGGTATCCCTATGCCTTCTCGCCGTTCCTGCAATCCTTTGGCGGCGACATTGTTGATCGTTCCACATACAAAACTGCAGAAGGAGCACTTAACGGTGATGCAGCGATCGCATTTGGCGAATGGTGGCAATCATTGTTCACTGACAATATCTCCCCCGGCACCAGCCAGGATCCTGCAGACCGTGATTCAGGTTTCAACGAAGGCAAATATGCTTTTGCCTGGAACGGAAATTGGGCCGGTGCCGCTACGCTTGAAGCAGTTGATGATGTGATATTCCTGCCGGCGCCAGACTTTGGCAAAGGTTCGGTGATCGGTGCGGCTTCATGGCAATTTGGCATCTCGGAATCATGCCCAACACCTGATGGCGCCAATGCCTTTATCGAATTTGCCTTGCAAGACCAGTATCTGGCGGCATTTTCTGACGGCATCGGACTCATTCCAGCCACACCATCGGCCGCCAAAATGAGCAAGAACTATAGTGAAGGCGGCCCGCTGGAAGTCTATTTCGGCCTGTCTGAAAGCCAGGCGCTGGTCCGTCCAGTATCACCTGGCTACGTCGTGGCCGCCAAGGTGTTTGAAAAGGCACTTGCCGATATTGCCAACGGCGCTGACGTTGCCGACACGCTGGATTCGGCCGCAGACGAGATCAATGCCGACATCGAAAAGAATGGTGGCTACGGCCACTAATCCAAAAATCTGAGAAAATATGGGCCCCGCTTTGACAGGCGGGGTCAGCAAACCCGAACAAACTGGACGGCACGATGGCTTCCAAATTGACGCGCTCGAATGGATCAGGCTGGCTTTTTGCATTGCCGGGATTTGGCCTCATTGCAATGTTCATTATCCTGCCCTTTTTTTTCGCCTTTGGCTTGTCACTCACAAACCAACGGCTCATCTCACCGAATCCAACAGAATATGTCGGCTTGGCAAATTACAAGAGTTTGCTGAGTCTTGGGATGCTGACGATCGAGCCAGAGCGCGATGATGCAGGTGCGCTGATTCTCGACAATGATGGCAACCTTAAATACCCCCGTGTTCGAACTTTTACCCGAAACAATCCTGACTACCCACAATTCCGGGGTATGCGCGAATGGCTCTCCTGGCAGGATGGGGACAATCGGAAGGTCGTGGTTGCCAAGGACGTTGTGTTCATGAAATCGCTCGTCAACACTATAACCTTTGTGCTCTTTGTGGCGCCGCTACAAGCGGGCGCAGCATTGATACTGGCGCTTCTGATCAATCAGAAACTGCGCGGCATCAACATTTTCAGAACCATCTACTTCATGCCGGTTGTCGTTTCGATCGTTGTTGTCTCCCTGCTCTGGCGGTTCATTTATGACGGCAATGATGGCCTTTTGAACAATCTGCTGGCGAGCATGACATTTGGTTTCTTCAAGCCGGTGGACTGGCTTGGGACACCAGAAACAGCCCTGCCGTCGATCATTGCCATGTCGATCTGGCAAGGTGTCGGTTTTCACATGGTAATCTGGCTCTCCGGACTGCAAACAATCCCGCCGACACTCTATGAAGCCGCATCGATTGCTGGCGCATCCAAATGGCAGCTGTTTCGCTATGTCACCTGGCCGGGGCTTCGCAATACCGCTGTTCTCATTCTTATCGTGATTACAATGCAGGGATTTGCGCTGTTTGCGCAGATCGACGTGATGACCAACGGTGGTCCCTTGGACTCCACCCAGGTCTTGGTTTTTCAGGCGGTTGAACGGGGATACGGCAAGCAGGACATCTCGGGTGGCTCAACCATATCAGTGATCCTGTTTCTGCTGGTCCTGACCATTTCACTCATTCAACGCTGGCTGACAAGGGAGCGCTGACATGGCCGTCATTAATCCGGAAAACCGCGGTTTGAGGCTTGCAATCCG
>JAHEJF010000592.1 GCA_024639025.1 Ahrensia sp.
ATGCAATTGAAGATCGAGAGAGAGGCATTGAAGGTCGAAAAGGATACTGCATCCAAGGACCGATTGACCAAACTCGAAAAGGAGCTGGCCGGTCTGGAAGAAAAATCTTCTGAAATCACCATGACCTGGCAGGCTGAAAAGGAAAAACTCGGAACGGCGGCTGATCTTAAGCGCGCATTGGACGAGGCCCGCAATGAATTGGCCATTGCGCAGCGTGCGGGAGAATTTCAAAAAGCGGGTGAATTGACCTACGGCAAGATCCCCGAGTTGGAAGCCAAACTTGCTGAAGCTGAACAGCAAAAGGAAGGCGATGCGGCGACGATGGTGGAAGAAACGGTTTCACCAGATCACATCGCCCATGTTGTGTCCCGATGGACTGGTGTTCCGGTGGACAAAATGCTGGAAGGAGAACGCGAGAAGCTGTTGCGCATGGAAGATGAAATCGCAAAACGCGTGGTTGGCCAGGGTGAAGCGGTTCAGGCCGTGTCCAAATCTGTGCGCAGGGCGCGGGCAGGCTTGCAAGACCCGAACCGTCCTATCGGCTCGTTTATCTTCCTTGGACCAACAGGCGTCGGCAAAACCGAGTTGACCAAAGCTTTGGCAGAATTCCTGTTTGATGATGATTCTGCAATGGTTCGCATCGATATGTCCGAATTCATGGAGAAGCACGCCGTGGCTCGGTTGATCGGTGCCCCCCCTGGATATGTCGGATACGATGAGGGTGGCCTGCTGACCGAAGCCGTCCGTCGCCGACCTTATCAGGTCATTCTGTTTGACGAGATTGAAAAGGCCCATCCTGACGTCTTCAATGTGTTGTTGCAGGTTCTTGATGATGGCCGATTAACAGATGGTCAGGGACGGACAGTGGATTTCAAGAATACACTGATCATCATGACTTCAAACCTCGGCGCCGAATACCTGGTCAATCTGACAGAAGATCAGGATGTAGATCTGGTTCGCGAAGACGTAATGAACACGTTGCGCACGGCTTTCCGACCGGAGTTCTTGAACCGAATAGACGAAACAATCCTGTTTCATCGCTTGCAGCGTGCAGACATGGGTAAGATCGTCGACATACAACTCCAATATCTTGAAGCGCTTCTGGCGGACCGCAAGATTACGTTGAAGCTTGATGAAAAAGCCCGAGAATGGATTGCGGACAAGGGCTATGACCCCTCTTACGGAGCTCGCCCCCTCAAACGTGTGATTCAGAAGTTTGTCCAAGATCCTCTTGCAGAACAGATTCTGGCGGGCGAAATCTTGGATGGAACAACCGTCAAAGTGCTCGAAGGCTCTGATCGGCTCAATTTCAAAACGGTCAAGCCTGTGGACGAACAAGCTGCTTGATGGAACCAAAATCCTGCGCCGGTTGCGAGCGGCGCAGGTCTTTATCTCGCCACTTTTTAACCATTTACTAACCATGAAGGGATGTTGATGGGGCAAGATACGTGCATGGATTTGTCACGTGTTTCTGGTCCACAATTTCAGGGTAGACAGCCGTGAAACGCGCATTCCAACTTTTAACAGTTCCATCGGTTCTGATCGCTGCCAGCTTGGCAGCTCCTCATCAAGCAAACGCACAATCTCACCCAGGCAAATTGCAGATTGCACAACTTGAGATTGGTGTATTTATCGACAGTAGGGGGCGGCGCGTCTACTACGACCTCAATACAGACAAAATTCTGAGCATTGAAGAGACACCGCAGCAGCGCAACAATGGGGTGCGCATCGCGCCGGCCAAAAAAGCACCTGCAAATCGGGTTGCTGCGCCAAAGCGGGTCGAACGTGCACCTTTGGAAAGTACCCCTCAGCAGAATCAAAATCCCCTGCCTTCAGAACCGGGGCAGCAGTTGGAACCTCGGCAGCCAAAACAAGCAGCCGCGCTTCCTCGACTTGAATTGCCTGACTTAAAGACCCACCGAGACATTTCCAAGCTGCAAATACTCCTCGACCGAAAGGGCATATCGCCCGGTGTCATAGACGGTCAGATTGGTAGTAATGTCAGAAAAGCGCTCGCAGCAGCCTTGGAGAAAACCGGAACCGACTATA
>JAHEJF010000593.1 GCA_024639025.1 Ahrensia sp.
GGCAATGCCCGCACAGATTTACACATGGGCCTCGCGCGCCGATGTGAGTTTCTATGAAAAGGCCTGGGGTGGGATTATCATCCTGTTGGTCTTCCTTTTGATTATGAATATCGTGGCGATGTTGTTGCGTCGCCGCTTTGAACGCCGATGGTAGAGTAGGACCATGTCAATGAAAGCCGATATCGACGCCGAAACAGTTGGCGCCATCACCTCCAATGCCAAAAAGGCCAAAATGGCGGGCAGGGGTGTGGATGTATTCTATGGCGACAAGCAAGCCATTTTCGACATCGATCTGGACATCTATGAGAATGAAGTCACGGCGCTGATCGGACCATCGGGCTGCGGTAAATCGACTTTTCTGCGCTGCCTGAACCGCATGAACGATACAATCGACATTTGCCGTGTCTCGGGAAGTATCACGCTTGATGGAGAGAACATTTATGACTCCGACATCGATGTAGTTGAATTGCGCGCCCGTGTGGGCATGGTTTTTCAAAAACCAAACCCATTTCCAAAATCAATCTACGAGAACGTCATCTATGGCCCCCGCATTCATGGCATGGTCAACGCAAAGGCAGAGTTTGACGATATTGTCGAAAAAAGCCTGCGCAGCGCCGGTCTTTGGGATGAGGTGAAAGATCGTTTGCAAGAACCGGGAACCGGATTGTCAGGTGGTCAACAACAACGCCTGTGCATAGCGCGCGCCATCGCTGTCGCCCCCGATGTCATATTGATGGACGAACCGTGCTCTGCGCTGGATCCGATTGCGACCGCAATTGTCGAAGAGCTAATCTCGGAACTTCGCAAGAACTACACGATCGCCATTGTAACCCATTCGATGCAGCAGGCGGCGCGTGTATCTCAGCGCACGGCGATGTTCCATTTGGGTGAATTGGTGGAAGTTGGTGACACCGAAATGATGTTCACCAATCCCGCACAGCAAAGAACACAAGACTATATCACTGGCCGCTTTGGCTGATTGTTGAACCTCTCTTCTGAGGGGCCGAAAGGAAATGACAATGCAATCGCAACACACGGTTACCGCGTTTGAGGACGATCTCAATTATTTGACTCACAAGATCGCAGAAATGGGCGGCCATGCGGAGCAAATGATGAGGGACTCGGTCACAGCATTGATCAAAGCCGATACCGAGCTTGCTAAGCAGGTGGTGCATGATGATCTGATGCTTGATGAGGGTCAGCGCGAGATCGATGACAAGGCGGTCCTATTGATCGCACAACGTCAACCCATGGCAAGCGATCTGCGCGAGGTTTTTGCCAATATCCGCATCTCCTCTGATTTGGAACGGATTGGCGATATGGCCAAGGGTATCGCCAAACGAGTCGGCTCAATTTCCGAGCATGCCCATGGGGTCAAACTTGCCCGCGGCATTGAGCATTTGAGCGAGCTTGCCTCATCGCAACTGAAAGAAGTGCTCGATTGCTACGGGACGCGCAATGTCGATGGCATCAACGCAATTCGGGAGCGAGATGAGGAAATCGACGCCATGTACACCTCGCTGTTCCGTGAGCTTCTGACTTATATGATGGAAGACCCGCGCAATATTTCGACATGCACACAATTGCTGTTTTGCGCCAAGAATATTGAACGAGTTGGCGATCACGCCACTAATATTTCAGAAGCAGTGTATTACATGGTCAAGGGCGAGAAGCTTGATAATTATCGCCCAAAGGAAGACAAGACCTATCGGGTTTCGGTGGATTAGTGCAAAGGCGCGACGAGGAGACGAAATCATGGCCGCAACCCCTCGCGTTATGATTGTCGAAGATGAAGAAGCGTTGAGCATTTTGCTCAAGTATAATCTGGAAGCTGAAGGCTACAGTGTCACTGCCGTCATGCGTGGTGATGAAGCTGAGGAAATTCTCCGCGAGAGACAACCTGATCTGCTGCTACTGGATTGGATGCTGCCCGGTGTCAGTGGCATCGAACTGTGTCGACGTCTGCGCGCGCGTGAAGAAACACAAAGCCTGCCCATTATAATGCTGACTGCACGGGGTGAGGAGAACGAACGTATCCGTGGTCTTTC
>JAHEJF010000594.1 GCA_024639025.1 Ahrensia sp.
AAGCCAAGCTGGCAACAGCCGAAGACTGGTCGACCGAGTATCTTGACGCCATTGTTTCCGTCAAAATCGTCGATGGAATTGACCAGGCATTGGCCCATATCAAGCGATATTCATCCAGCCATACCGAAGCCATTATTGCCGAAGACGCGGCAGTGGTCGAAAAATTCTTCAACGAAGTGGACAGCGCGATCTTGCTGCACAATGCCTCGACCCAATTTGCTGATGGCGGTGAATTTGGCATGGGCGCTGAGATTGGCATCGCCACCGGTAAAATGCATGCGCGCGGTCCTGTCGGGGTCGAACAATTGACATCATTCAAATATCGCGTTCGCGGCAGCGGTCAAACCAGGCCCTAGCGGAAGACAATTATGACAACAGAACCTGTCTTCGACGGTGTGCCGCCCGAATATTTGCGTATGCCCCACGTGGAGAAGGGTATGACAGTTGGCCTTTTTGGCGGCTCGTTCAATCCACCGCACGATGGCCATTTGCTGGTCGCCGAAGTCGCTTTCCGCCGTTTGGCTTTGCAGCAACTCTGGTGGATGGTCACGCCCGGAAATCCATTGAAGGATATTTCGGAGCTACCACCGCTCGCCAAACGGATAAAATGGTCAGAGGAGATCAATGAGGACAAGCGCGTAAAGGTTACCGCGTTTGAAGCAGCATTTAAGGTGCGCTACACGGCAGAGATACTGGCCATTATTCGCCGCCGAAACCCGGGCGTCAGGTTTGTTTGGATTATGGGTGCTGACAATTTGGCAAACTTCCACAAATGGCAGGATTGGCAGGCAATCGCCCGAACATTCCCCATCGCTGTCATCGACAGACCCGGTTCGACCTTGTCATATTTGTCGTCGATGATGGCCAAAACATTTGACTTCGCGCGCATCGATGAGGCCGATGGACAGGTCCTTTCGCAGCTTTCCGCACCTGCATGGACCTTCATTCACGGTCCGCGGTTGCCGCACTCTTCATCTGCAATCCGCAGGCAAAATCTGCAAAATCTTGATGGCTCCGATCCGACTTTGTCTTGAATCTGTGACCAACCCATGACTATCTTAGGCCTGTGAGCAAAACGAATCGCTCGCAAACCGTTGTTCCAAAGGAAAGGAAACACTTGAGAACAGCTACACCAAAGAAGGTTGATAATCAGCCTTCGACATCTGAGCTCAGCGGCCAAGCCTCTGCGCAAAGAACCCTCGACCTGATCACGGATAGCCTGGAAACAAGCAAAGCCGTGGACATTGTACCTCTCGACATTCAAGGCAAATCGGCACTGGCCGACTACATGGTCGTCGCCTCTGGCACGTCTCATCGCCACGTGAATGCCGTCGCAGATCATCTGCTTCGGTCTTTGAAGGCAGATGGACAAGGAACTTCACGTGTTGAAGGTCTGTCCAATGCCGATTGGGTACTGATCGACGCCGGAGATGTGATCATTCACATTTTTCGACCCGAAGTGCGTGAGTTCTACCAATTGGAAAAGATCTGGTCGGAAGACATAGAAACCGTGCATTGATCGACCATTACCGGTACTGAATCCGGAAAGGGATAAGATCATGCAATTGAAGTTATTTTGCGTGGGCCGACTAAAGGCCGGTCCGGAACGCGAGCTTGTTGATCGCTATTTGGATCGACTTGCCAAGACAGGCCCGCAATGCGGTCTTTCATTTGGTGGCATCACCGAAATCGTTGAAAGCCGTGCCAAACAAGCTGACGCACGAAAAACAGAAGAAAGTGCGCGCTGCCTGCAGATGGTGGAGGCGCCGGGAGCCGAACTGCTTGTCTTTGATGAACGTGGCAAGCCCCTCAGCTCCCTTGAATTTGCCAAGCAAATTGGAAACTTGCGCGACAAAGGAACCCAATCCTTGGTTGTGGCCATAGGTGGCCCGGACGGACATGATCCTTCACTGCAAAGAAAAGCAACAATGGTCGTTGCACTCGGCAAGCTGACATGGCCGCATCAAATTGCGCGCATATTGGTAGCTGAGCAGCTGTATCGCGCCAGCGCCATATTGAACAATCATCCCTATCACCGGCAAT
>JAHEJF010000595.1 GCA_024639025.1 Ahrensia sp.
GATGGGGCGCCAGATTGATATGCCTGTTGCCAAAACGCCATCGAGAGCATTTGATATCGTTGTACCGATCCTGATTGTCGGATCGGGTGCTGCAGGTATGGTGGCGGCGCTTGCAGCCAGGGATGCTGGTGGGGAGGTTTTGGTAATCGAAGCCGATTCAACGCCTTCCGGCTCAACCGCACTATCGGCTGGACTTATTCCAGCTGCCGGGACATCTCTGCAGCGTGCGGCGGGAATAGATGACTCACCGTCCCAGTTCGCAACGGACATTCAAAACAAGGCCAAGGGGGAAAATCCTCAATCTTTGGTCACGCTTCTTACGTCGATGGCGGCGCCAACACTCGATTGGCTTTGTGAGCGATACGACCTGCCATTCTCGGTGGTTACCGATTTTGATTATCCCGGTCATTCACAGCGGCGCATGCACGGTCTTCCCAGTCGTTCTGGCAGAGAATTGGTGGATCGGCTGAGAGCGACATGTGAAGCGGAAGGCATTGACATTATCGGGGATCGACGCGCGACCACCCTTTATCATGAGCAAGGGCGAATTTCAGGTGTTGAAGTGGAAGGACCCGAAGGACCAGAGCGGATCGGCTGCGAGAGCCTGATACTCGCTTGCAATGGCTTTGGCGGCAACCGTCAAATGGTCGCGACGCACATGCCAGAGATTGAGAAAGCCATATGGTTTGGTCATGACGGGAACAAGGGCGATGCCGTGATATGGGGCCACGACCTAGGCGCTGAAATGCTGCACCTTTCTGCCTATCAAGGTCACGGCAATGTTGCCCACCCGCACGGTATTCTTATCACTTGGGCGGTTATCTCAGAAGGCGGCGTTCAAGTGAATTCTCGCGGAGAGCGATTTTGGAACGAAGCCCAGGGCTACTCTGAAGCAGCGCGCGCAGTGCTTTCGCAGGACCTCGGCGTCGCGTGGACGATCTTCGATGACAGGATCGCCGACATTGCACGCCAATTTGAAGACTTCAAGCAAGCTGAAAAGGCCGGAGCAATCAAGACGGCCAATACAATTGAAGCGCTGGCAGAAACATGCGGTCTTCCGAGCGTTTCTGTTTCGGAGACGATTTCAAATATTCCTTGGGGTAGTAAGGACAAGTTTGGGAGGGTGTTCGGCGCCACTCCACTGGCCCCTCCATTTCACGCCGTAAAAGTAACAGGCGCGCTATTTCATACCCAAGGCGGGCTCAATATTGATGATTCTGCGCGGGTCAGGCTGTCTCGGGGCGGGGTGATACCGAATCTATTTGCAGTTGGCGGAGCAGCTGTCGGAGTGTCGGGGACTTCCGACAGTGGATATCTCTCCGGCAACGGGCTGCTCTCCGCAGTCGTGCTTGGGAAAGTTGCTGGCGGTGCCGCTGCTAAAATGACCAGAGACAAGGACAAGTTACATGCTTAACTCACACGATGAAGGCAAGGGCCCTTCGCTTGGATTCTTTGACGGGAAAGATCCCTTTCGGATTGTCGACCAACTCACCGAAGAAGAACGGATGGCACTGTCAGAGCAACTTGACGGTTTTGGTGGCGGTTCCTAGCTTTGCTGGATGGCTAAGCAAAATCCCTTCAAGTATTTCAATACATCTCCCGAGATCATCCGCCTGGCAGTGATGCTGTATGTTCGATTTCCGCTTTCATTGCGGAATGTTGAGGACCTGCTGCATGAGCGCGGTATTAATGTCAGTCATGAATCGGTTCGTTTCTGGTGGAATAGATTTGGACCCTTGTTCGCCGGAGAGATCCGGAGAAAGCGGGTCAGCAGATTGCGGGCGCACTCTAATTGGTAACGCCGAGAAACAACAAACAGGCCGCTGACAGAACAACCGGGAAGAGAATTCTCACCCATTGCCTGACAGTGGTTTGCTTGCAAACCATGAGAAGGGGCCCTTTCGACGACGAGAACGCGCCATGCTTCGGTTCAGGCAAATGCGAAGTTTACAGAAATTCGCCGCGGTTCATTCTTCAGTCCACAACCATTTCAACCAGGAGCGCCACCTCTACTCAAGCCACAACTTCAAACTCAATCGCAA
>JAHEJF010000069.1 GCA_024639025.1 Ahrensia sp.
GTGAACACCAACGGCTTTTGAAACCAGATCGATCCCGCAATGCCCACTGGGAAGCAACTGCAGAACAGCCATCTCGACCAGTTCCTCCATCGTCAGGTCCTGCGACAGTTTTTCAATCTCGGCTTCGAGATACGAATAGACAATATTGGCAATTTGTTCGTCGGTGCCCATCGTCTCGATATCCAGAAGACCTATGTCGAAGAAGATTGAATTGGACTCGCATTCAAAGTCGACCGAACAGCCAAAGTGATGCTCAAGCGATGTTATGTCATCCGGGGCGCTGTGCCGAAATGTGACCCGTCTGGGGACAATGGACTCATCCATGAGTAGAAGTATCATTGCTGATCGCACGGTGGCGAGAGCATGTTCGGCCAAATGGCGGGTGTTGGCCATTGGCGGGTAGGGCGTGTAACGAAACTCACCCAAACCCTCGTTTTCGTGCCGAACGATGCGCACATCAAGGCCATTGGTCAGATACTTGATATAGCGAATGGCGTTTTCTGCACATTGCCCCGTTGTCTCGCCCAGTTTGAGCACAATGGCCAATGGCCCCATATTGTTCAGATTGTGTGGCGCCAGTTGCGCGAGTTCAAAACCGATGGTTTGGATGCCGGTCTTGCGCGCCAATTGCAACATGAGATTGTTGAAAGCGTCAAACGCAATCAATTTTGTGAAGTTGGTCAGTGCGACAGGATCAATATTAACTGCCTTCAATTCCTCAGCGGCATCAAGACCATGCTCCTCACACAAGCGATCAATGCCCATCAGTGATGTTGCGCGCAAATACAGTGTCTTCTTGGATTGTTGCATGGCCTAAGTTAATCTGGTTGTCCCAAGTCCCCAATCTGAAGCCCCAAATTGTACACTACACCAATTTGGCGCGAAGTACTCAAATTGTTTAACCCTGGTCTTTTCCGGACTTGATTTTTACCAGCTGGCAAATTTGATGGAGATGCGATTGCCGACTTCATGATTTGGCCAATCACTTGGTCGTTGGTCTCATCACTCAATTGGTCCCAAGTAAGGCACCGCCAGCAGCTCTCGATCTCTGGCTAACACTCCAACGCCTTGATAGATACCTGGCGCTTCGCTGATGATTTGAAAATTGTATCGAGGCACATCTGAACGTTCCCTGTTCAATGAGATCCTGTAGCCGTTTCCTACAATTTTGAACGCATTCAGTTCTCGCACCTTCTGGACCAATTCTGGATCATGCCCCCAGCTAAGGATTGCCAGCAACTGCTCTGTTGTAGCGACTGCCTGCTCCAGCACAAAAGGCGTAATCTCGCCGCTGAGAAAATTGATCTTGAGTCGGACCGACGAGACAGCGTCGCTGCCTTTGCCGCGAGCCCCGACAAATAAGGAGCCAGGAGGATTGCCAGGGTCAGACAAGTCGGTCAGCGCCTTTTCTGCGCCGCAACTCCATTGCCGCTCCTTGCCTGAGCCGGTTTGCCATGCATTGCTCACCCAACCCTCTTTTTGCAAGGCATCGCACACATGAGACCGATCCCGCCGGATTGTTCGGCGAAATGTACTTTTGGGAAACGTGATGGACCGCCGAATCAAACCATCTGGTAGCTCCGTAAATTGAGGAGGGGAAAAAACAGCATTGTCTATCGATGATGCAGTTGCTTGCGCAAGTTGACGTGTTGAGTGTGAAGCAGTGTGGGGAACGTGTGGTTCGCCAAGCGGGATCGCCGAGTCGGCCGCAAAAACCAGACATGGAATCCCAATGCACGTCGCCATTACAATCACCAGAAAGGCAAGCGCTCCATTCCTCAATTTCATGATCCTGCTTTCAACGCGACTTCCCGAAGTCATTCTATCACTTTTCATGTTGCAGCCTCCATAGCAATTTCCAAGGTCTGCATTCCACTTGACCGCGGTAGCGCACACACGTGATCGTGTAGCATCGTCACTGGTAGATCGCCCGGTTTGGTGTACGCTATCTAAGACAAGAGGCTGTAGCGCGGCAATTGCCAAAACAGTAGGAGCATCATGCACACGCAAATCGAACTGGTCCTATTCGGCATATTGGGTTGTGTGGTTCTTTACGCACTGCTCTCAAAACTGATTGGCCGGTCGATACTGACCTTGCCGATTATCTTTGTTTTTGTCGGTTATCTTGTTGCTGATCCCATCAAGATGCTTGGTAGTCACGACCAGTTGCGGGAATATGCGCGCTACCTCGCCGAAATTACCCTGATCCTGGTTTTGTTTTCCGATGCCAGCAATGTGCGCTTGGCCAGGCTCAAACAAAACTTCCAAATCCCGTTGCAGATGTTGGTATTTGGCGTGCCGCTCACAATGCTGCTCGGCACCTTGATCGTCTGGATGATTGCACCTGCTGGCGGCTTTGCCATGGCGCTGTTGACCACTGCTGTGCTCACGCCTACGGACGCCGCTTTGAGCCAGGGCGTGGTTTCAAATCCGAAAGTGCCTGTCCGTCTCAGCCAATCAATCAATGTTGAGAGCGGACTGAATGACGGCCTGGTATTGCCCTTCGTGCTTTTGGGTGCCGTGCTCGCGGCGGCCAGCATGCAGGAAACTGCAACGCAAGGCCTGGCGATGAAAGCGGTCATCGAAATTGTACTGGGTCCGTTGGTGGGCGTCAGCATTGGTTGGCTCATTGCCCGCGGGCTCGGCATCGCCGAAGATCGCCGGTGGTCATTGGAAAGCGCGCAGGGCGTGGTATTCGTTGCCTCTGCCTTCGCCTGCTATCTTGGCGCCGAGTTGATCGGCGGCAATGGCTTCATTGCCGCTTTTGTTGGCGGTGTCACCTTCGGCAATACCTACCGGCACGACCTGCATTTCATTACCGAGTTCATGGAAGGGACAGGCCAGATGCTGACCATGGCTGCATTCCTTGTTTTTGGTGCAACCATGCTGCCGGACGCATTTGCGCATGTCAGCTTCATGCCGGTACTGATCGCGGCCCTGTTCCTGACCGTTATCCGCATGGTGCCCGTTTGGCTGTCATTGACCGGCACCGGCTTGGTCTTCAGGGAGAAGCTGTTTCTGGGCTGGTTCGGCCCGCGCGGTCTGGCTTCGATCCTGTTTACATTGATCATCATGGCCGAGTTCGAATTCCCCAATGAGGAGGAGTTTCTCGCCTGCATCTCTATGACTGTTTTCATGTCAATCATCCTGCACGGGGTCACCTCGACTCCGTTTGCCAATATGATCGGCCGTCAGTCCGCACAATCGCCGAGCGGGCCGGTCGCAGCTGGTGCGAAAGCAGATTAGCCCAATCAGGATTGGCGGGCCTCTATGGCGGCACGGACGAGTTTCTTTGTAATTTTTCCGTAGCCTGATTTTGGCAAATCATCGAATATGACCAGATGCTTGGGTATTTTGTAATCGGCAATTTCTCCTTTGAGAAAGGTTTTGAGCGCCTCGTAGTCAAGCGACGAACCATCTGTGAGAGATAAAGCCGCAACGCCGATTTCACCCCATTTTTCGTCGGGCATTCCGACAACGCAGGCTTCAGCAACTGCAGGGTGGGCCGCGATCTTTTCCTCGATCTCCAGCGGATAGATATTGGAGCCTCCCGATATGAACATGTCTGAAGCCCGGCCGGTAATATACAAGTATCCGTTTTCATCCAGATGGCCCAAATCACCGGTGCGGAACCAGCCATTACGAAATGCAGCTTTGTTGGCCTCAACGTTTTTGTAATAGCCGCTGAAAACGGCGGGGCCGATTACACATATTTCGCCCGTTTGACCAGGCTTGAGCGCACCGCCATTTTCATCCTGGATTTCGATCTTCATGCCCGTCCGCGCGTAGCCGCAGGTCCCGGTTCTCATGGCATCATCTTCGGCTGCGTGTTCTTCGCGTGGTAGCACAGTGATGTTGCCGGTGACCTCGCCGAGCCCGAAATATTGGACCAGGCAATTGCCCAGTTTTTCCAGCGCGTGCTTTTGGTGGTGGCGCAGCATGGGCGCGCCCGCATAGATGACATGGCGCAGTGAACTCAGATCATACTGGTCTATTGCATCATGCGTGGTCAGTGCATTCAGGATTGTCGGAACTGTAAACATGTTGCTGATCCTGTGCCGTTCGATCAGAGCGAATATTTCTTCTGGATCCAATTTGTCGGAACGTGTCAGAATCGAGGGGACACAACGCGCTACCTGGATCAGTTGGTGAACTCCGGCACCATGCGACAAAGGCGCAACGACAAGCGATGCATCCCTTGAGGTCAATCCGGGCATCAGATCGGCAATGTGGTTGTTGATCACAAATGCCATCTGACCGTGGGTCAATATGGCAGCCTTGGGCTTTCCCGTCGTGCCCGATGTAAAGAAGAACCAACACGGATGGTTGTATTCAACAGTCGCAGGTTCGAACGCCTCTCGCGTATCGCTTTGCGCGATCTCGCCATAAGCCAATTCACCAGGTCTTGCCTTGCCAATGCAAATGACATGCTTGACGCCCGCATTCACCGCAGCATCGGCGTGGGTCGGGAACATCTCATCATAGATAATCAGCTTGGCTTCGGAGGCAGAGGCAACGTGGGCGACATCGTCGGGGGTAATCCGATAGTTGGTCGGCACCCAAACCGCGCCAAGCTTGAAGGCGACAAACATGGTTTCAAATAACTCAAAGCAATTGCGCGACTGGACCACGATCTTGTCGCCTGACTGAATGCCCAATTGCTTGAGTGACTGGCAGGCCGCATCAACACGGGCATTGAGCTGGGCCCAGTTCAGCTGCTCGTCACCACGCATGATGGCCGGTCGATCAGGATAGCGTGCGGCTGCCTGCACGAGCAATTCGGCAAGATTCATCACCCGCGTGGAGATGCGTGGCGAAGCTTCGAAACTCATCGCAGCCGTTCCAGAATGGAGACATAATTGGCAACCGCCAGACCGCCCATGTTGAACACGCCGGCAAGTTCAGCGTTTGGCACCTGCATGTCACCGGCATCGCCCACAAGTTGCATCGCCGCCATCACATGCTGTGACACACCGGTCGCTCCGATGGGATGCCCCTTGGCCTTCAGGCCACCAGAAGGATTGACCGGCAGGGCACCGTCTATCGCAGAAATCCCATCATCAATAATGCGGTGCCCGCGGCCTTCCTCTGCCAGTCCCATCGCTTCATATTGCAGCAATTCCGCGATGGTAAAACAATCATGGGTTTCAACCAGTGACAGATCAGAGATTGCCGCGTTCGCGCCTTCGAATGCCTTCTCCCAAGCCATCTTGGCTCCCTCAAATGAGGTGTGCGACCGACGGCTGATTGGTAGGAAATCATTGACCTGTTCGGCAGCGCGAAAGGCAACGGCTTTGCTTCCATCTTCAAGCGCGATATCGCTGTCGGTCAGGACAAGTGCAGCGGCACCATCAGAGATCAGGGAACAGTCGGTGCGCCGCAAAGGGTCGACCACCATCGGATTCTTTTCCGAGACCTGGCTGCAGAATTCAAAACCCAAATCACGTTGTAGATGGGCGTAGGGATTATTAACGCCATTGGCATGGTTTTTTGCCGCAATGCGGGCAAGGCTTTCGCTTTTGTTGCCATATCGTTGAAAATAGGCGCTGGCCACTTGGGCGAAGATTCCGGCGAATCCACCTTGTACATCGGCTTCTTCGTCAACATAGCAAGCGCTCAACAGCACATCGCCCACTTGAGCGGTGGAAACCGAGGTCATCTTTTCGGCACCAATGACGAGCACGCGCTTGGCCCGAGCGGCTTCGATCGCATTGATGCCCGCATGAATGGCAGCACTGCCAGTCGCGCAAGCATTTTCAACGCGCGTTGCAGGCACGTGACGTAAGTCCGGCAAGGCAAGCGAGACCAGCGAAGCCTGAAAATCCTGGCGGCCAAATCCGTTGTTGAAAGCACCGAGAAAGATCGCATCGATATCGTGCGCTTCGATACCGGCATCAACCAGTGCTGCACCGGCTACCGAGGCGATTAATTCCTCAGCAGAGCCGAGGGTCGATTTGCCGAATTTTGAATGCGCCCAACCTGTAATGCAAACGCCCATAAGGTCCTCCAACCAGATCAATATGTGGGTAAAAACATGTTTGTTCAAGCAGTT
This sequence comes from Ahrensia sp., assembly GCA_024639025.1. Lineage (GTDB taxonomy): Bacteria > Pseudomonadota > Alphaproteobacteria > Rhizobiales > Rhizobiaceae > Ahrensia. Next base: position 6,053 of record JAHEJF010000069.1, read on the forward strand.
GCCAAAGGTCAATTTGGGCCCGGCCATCGGTACTGCATTGCATCGCAGGATCGTTCCTGCTTGGGATCAGTTGGTCAGTAATTTTTGCCTGCCTAACCTTGTATTAACCAGTTCAATTCGTCCTTTTTTATTCATTGACCATTAAGGATGAGGGTTCTGTGTGCGCTTAGGCGCTGGGCTCATTTGTATTGCGTTGGTCTAATATGCGTTTGAACATTGTTGCCGGTCTTGCGCTGGCCGGAACTGTCCTTTCAGCCTGTACGTCGTCTTCAACCACGGATGTGCTGACATTGACGCCGTCCAAAGAAGTGGTCAGTTCTATCACACCAAATGATCGACAATCAGATGTATCAGCTGTCATCGACCAGCAGGATCTCAATCCATATCCCGTTATCAGCGCCAACCAGCCAGCCGTCAGTTTGGTAGATCCGATGTCAAGTGCGCTGGCACCTAATCTTCGAACGGTGGAGGTTGCCTCTGTGCGGCCGCAAAACCCAGCGCGCCTGACGCGCCGTTCATCCAGGCAGACGATCTACGGCCCAAAATTCCGCGACGCAAAACCAATCAACTTTGGACGTGCTTCACCGGTACACTTTGATGTTCACGGAGTGGACGTTTCGCGCTGGCAAGGCAAGATTGACTGGAACAAGCTGCGCAAGCAGGGCGCCAATTTTGCCTTTATCAAGTCGACCGATGGCGGCGATCACCTTGACCCGAACTTCAAAGAGAACTGGAAAGCCGCCAAGGCAGCGGGAGTGCCGCGTGGCGCCTATCATTTTATGTATTGGTGCCGTTCCGGTGAATCCCAGGCAAAATGGTTTATCCGCAATGTGCCGCGCGAGAAGGGGGCCTTGCCACCGGTAATCGATGCCGAATGGAACCACCAAAGCAAGACGTGTCGTCGTAAACCATCACCCAAGCTCGTGCGTGCGCGCATGAAGGTTTTCATGGAGATGGTTGAGCGTCACTATGGTCAACGGCCAATAATCTATACGGCACCCGACTTTTATGAAGACAATCTGCAGGGCCACTTCAAGAACTATCCGTTTTGGCTTCGTTCGGTTGCTGCCCATCCCAAAAAACGCTATCCGCACCGTAATTTTCTGTTCTGGCAGTATTCGGGGACGGGCTTGTCGCGAGGACATCCGACCAAGATCGACCTGAATGTCTTCAATGGGTCTGAATCGGCATGGCACAAATGGGTCGCCAAATCAGCGTATTAAAGCCGCTTTATGTTGTTGAACACTGGCAGTTGGCCGAGGCTGATGCCGGTCGGCAGCATCTGATCGATTGTGGCTTTGATCTGCGGCTGGTTGAGCCTTGGAGAGGCGACAA
>JAHEJF010000596.1 GCA_024639025.1 Ahrensia sp.
TGCCCTGCTTGAGGATGCGACAACAGATGTCGGATCCATTCTGGCCGGCGTCGTCTTTGGGGTAACATTTTTGGTTGCTGATCCATTTGCATGTTGCCAGAGCCGCACGGGACAATTCTTGCAGGGTGCGCTGGCAGCTGTGTTGATCGTTGTCTTCAATAACGGTCCCACATCCATATCGACACAATCCTTGGTCCAAACTGCATTGATGTGTTCGTTGATAGCGCCCTTGATTGACCAGATATCCATTGTCATCAAGCTCAAATTGAGAGGTCGCAATTATGGCTAGCAAAGGGTCATATTGGCGATCATTCCTCGACCGCCCCAATGATGATCGGATCAAGATTTTTGGTGTCGCCATTATTTTGGCCTTTGTGTGCTCATTGGCTATCTCGCTGGTCACTGTTTCTCTCCGACCCATTCAGCAGGCAAATTTGGCAGCGGAGCGAGAAGCTCGAATGGCCAGCATGATAGATGCGCTGCCAGGCATGCGCACTTTGTTGCAGGAATCGGGTGTGGATGGTCTCGAGACCAGTCTGGTGGACTTGGCTACTGGTAAGGTGGTCTCCGCAGGAGATGTGGAAGCCTATGATTATGACGCCGTAACGGTTGATCCCGCAGCCAGCGTGGAGATTCCGGCGGACATCGATGTGGCAGGCCTGAAGCGGCGACCAGAGTTGGTGCCAGTCTATTTCTTGGCGCGTGAAGATGAGTTGTTTTTGCTTGTGCTGCCGGTTCGCGGTCGCGGTTATCAATCGACAATCAAGGCCATGTTGGCGCTTGAAGCTGATTTAAAAACAATAGCCGCGCTCGTCATTCTGGAGCAGGAGGAAACCCCTGGACTGGGTGCCCGCATTGAAGATGCCGATTGGCAGGCGCTTTGGCCAGGCAAGCAGCTTACTGACCAAGACGGTCAGTTGATAATCGACGTCGTCAAGGGTGACGCATCTGGTCCATACGAAGTCGACGGGATCTCGGGTGCAACAGTGACCAGCAACGGTGTAGCCAACATGCTGCGTTATTGGATGGGTGATCATGGGTTCGGCGCCTTGCTGCAGCGCATAAAGAGCGGGGAGTTTTGAAATGAGCAACCGCTTTGCCACTTTTGCATCATCGATGATCTCGAACAATCCGATAACCCAGCAAATTTTAGGCATATGCTCAGCGTTGGCAGTGACTACTTCGGTCGCAACTGCATTGATGATGTTTGTTGCCTTGACCGTGGTTTTGTGTGCTTCAAATGCATTGATCAGCCTCATTAGGGAACATATTCCAAACTCGATCCGCCTCATCGTGCAAATTACAATCATTGCCACGATGGTAATCATCACAGATCAATTCTTGCAGGCCTATGCATTCGAGTTAAGCCGCCAATTGTCCATATTTGTAGGCTTGATTGTAACAAACTGTCTCGTGCTTGGTCGTGCCGAAGTATTCGCCATGCACAATCGTGTCGGCCCATCTGTCATCGATGCACTTTCAAATAGCTTGGGTTATGGATTGATCTTGCTGATCGTCGGGACTGTGCGAGAGGTTCTGGGACAAGGAACCTGGCTGGGATGGACCGTTCTTCGAACGGTCTCGCAAGGGGGATGGTTTGAGCCTCTGGGCCTCATGAGCCAAGCGCCAAGCGCCTATTTCCTCATTGGATTCATCGTTTGGGCAATTCGCTCACACTGGCAGCACTTGGCAGAACCCACACGCTTCTTGATCAAGACATCGGAGAAGCAGTTATGACTGACATCCTTCTCACAGCCATTTTCCATGAAAATCTAGCGTTGTCATTTTTCCTTGGCATCTGCACGTTTTTGGCGGTCTCGGAGCGACTGGATACTGCCTTGGGTCTTGGCCTTGCTGTTATTGTGATTCAGACCATCACGGTAACAGCCAACAGCATTATTGCCAATTACCTTCTGGCGCCGGGCGCATGGAGTTGGGCTGGCTTTCCGGATGTTGATTTAAGCCATTTACAGTTGATCGCATTTATCGGCGTCATCGCTGCAAAGGTGCAGATTCTGGAGATGATATTTGAGCGGTTT
>JAHEJF010000597.1 GCA_024639025.1 Ahrensia sp.
ATGACCTTTCTCAGCAGCGAAAATGTGCCAAAAAGCCCGGTGCGCCCGCCATACAGCTCACAGATGACCCGAATAAGCCTGATATTTTCGTAGAGCACATAGCCAATATCAAAAACTGCCCGGGGCGAAACTGCCGTTACAACGGACACGCGTTTTGACGCGTTCAAAACGACTGTTTGCGCTTCGGCATCCAGTCCGGCGAGCAATTCTCGCTCTGTCATGGCAAAGCGATCGACCGCGTCCATGACCTCATTTTTGTTCTCCTGCAAAACTGCACGGCCGTGGGCTGTCTTCGGCTGATGTTCAAAATGTGTTTCAAGTTTTGCAGTTAAGCGATTGATATCCTTTGAGTTATGATTTTTCAGCGCAGCTCCAATGTCTTGGCGCAAGCCGGAGGTGTTTTTTAGCCGCCAGACGCTTGTGACTTCTCGAATGATAAAAATCAGGACCGCCAGTGCCAAAGCGGCGGCCGCGGCGAGCGAAACCCAACCCAACCAAGTATTTTGGGCAAACAGGCTGGTAACCAGGTCCTGTATCCACAGTCCGAGCGAAGCTGTGAGCAGAAATCCCAGTGCGCTTGCTGCAATGGTGCCCCAGCGAATACGACCGCCGCTTCGTCGTTCTTCGGAAGGCGACGCAATTTCTTGGAGTTCGCCTCGTTCCTGTGCTGCAAAGAATGCCTCATCGGTATCAGAGAACGCCAATTCTGGTGGCGGCACCATTGCTTGTGGCTTTCGCCCAGCGGTCTTTGTTTGTGCTTTCTTTGGACGTGCTGCGCCTTTTGGCGCCTTTGAAGATGTAGGTTCCGGTACGGCGAAAGCCTGTGGAGTCCGCTGGTTTGCCTTTTTGTCATCGCTCATTTCAGTTTGTCTCCAAGAAGGAACTCAAGGGCCTTATCGAGCCTGATATGGGGAAGAGACAGTGTCATTCCCTCTGCTGTTTGCTCGAGCTTGGGCGGTTTGAATCGAACAAAGCGATGTTTGTTCTGCTGTTCCTTGGTAAATAGCTCATTGGGCTTTTCGGGCAGGTCCCCAGGGAAAATTGCTGTTTGCTCCATGCCGTCAAATGTTTGACCATTCATCGTTTCACCTTTCATTGGTGTACCGACTACGACGGGCAGTTCTTCATTTTTCTGCGTGACGCTTGCCTCTTTTGTTGCGCGCACTGCAGCGATAGCGACCGCGTCGATTGAGGCTGAAGCAAAAGGCGCAGATTTCGTGGCACCTTCAACCAAGCGCAGAACAATGGCTTCAAGTCGGTCGTGACTTTCATGATGCAAATGATCGGCCTTGGTGGCAGCGACCAGAATTTTGTCGATCCTGCGTTGCCACAGCGACGTTAAAAGATTGCCTGCTCCGGGTCTGAAACACTGCATGATATCGACCAGTGCGCGCTCAAGGTCGGCGACCGCCTCTGCGCCAGCGTTGATCGCCTGCATGGCATCCACGAGGACTATCTGACGATCCAGTCGCGTGATGTGTTCTCGAAAAAACGGCCTTACAACCAAGTTTTTGTAGGCCTCATATCGCCTTTCCATCATGGCCTGATTAGAGCCCGGAATGGATTTCTCACTGGTCTGGGTCAGCGGTGCGAATGTGAGGGCAGGCGAGCCTTCCATGTCGCCGGGCATCAAGAACCGCCCGGGTGGCAAGGTGGAGAGAGCCCGTGTTTCGCTTCGGCAGTCAGTCAGGTAAACCTTGAACCGATCGGCCAGCTCACGGATCGCCGTTTCGTCAGCAGGCGCGTCCGGATCAAAGGATTTTGCCAGTTCGAGAAATGGCGCCGCAATTTCGTCTCGGTGCTGACCCAGGGCGCGCTCGACCGACTCCTTCGAGAATGTGGCAAAGTTCTTACCGAGCAGTGGCAGATCAAGCAACCACTCCCCGGGATAGTCGATAATGTCCAGATGCAGTTTCCCACGTGAGAACATGCGATTCCAACCCGAAGCGCTCTCGTATTCCAACGTCAGACGCAGTTGGGATACGGCGCGGGTCGATTCGGGCCAAACGCGATCGTCCAGCAATGCTGAAACATGA
>JAHEJF010000598.1 GCA_024639025.1 Ahrensia sp.
TTGAGAGCGGCTTGGGTTGATCAAAACCTCAATTGATTATCGAATTCGGGCAAATTTTTCGTACCACATCAACCCCGGATCAACCCAATTACCAATCATTGATTGCGTTCCCGCCCGAATCTGACAAAATTCGAAGTCTGTGGAATGTAGTTGCGAAACCAATTGAACCAGCTGGGAGTTTCGCACCCATAGGGGAGCGCTTTGTTATGTCTGAAACAAGCCGTTTTGTCGTTTCCGCCGACTGGTTGGAAGAACATATGTATGATCCGGGACTGATGATCATAGACGGATCCTGGTACCTGCCTTCGCAAAATCGCGATGCGCGTGCCGAATATGATGCCGCCCATATTCCCGGTGCGATATTCTTTGATCATGATGAAGTCGTGGATCCGGACAGCGATTTGCCGCACACCCTGCCCTCTCCTGTGATCTTTGAGGAACACGCGAGCGCCATGGGTATTGGGCGCCACGATACGATTGTTGTTTATGATGGTCCCGGCATGTTCACCGCACCGCGGGTTTGGTGGATGTTTCGCACTTTTGGTGCGGAGAAAGTCTTCGTGTTGAACGGCGGTTTCGACCGATGGAAGACTGCAGGTCGCCCGGTCACAGACGTGCCGACCAAAACGGCTGCCAGCGCCTTCATTCCGCTTTATGACGAAGGCCAGCTGGTCAAATTGCATGGCATGATGGGGATTGTTTCCAGCGGCAAGGGTCAGATCGCCGACGCACGCGCGCTGGAACGCTTTACCGGCGAGGTAGACGAACCACGAGAAGGTGTACAAAGCGGGCACATTCCAGGGGCTGTAAGTCTGCCATTTTCAGAATTGGTTGAAGACGGAAGCTTGAAAGACCTCGATTCAATCCGCCAGATCATCCAAAACCGGGGACTGGACCTGACCAAACCCATCGTCACCACCTGTGGATCCGGCGTAACAGCGGCAGTAATCAATCTGGCGCTTGCGTCGGTTGGCCGCGACGATTCACGCCTGTATGATGGTTCCTGGACGGAATGGGGCAGCCGCAGCGATACTGCGATTGTTAAGGGAAAATAGCATGAGTTGGTTACGGCCAAAGCGGAATCAATCTGGAAAGAATTTTCCGCAAGCGCTTGAAACAACTGTAACTTATCTCGAAATGCCCGTGCGGAACAATCAACACATTCAGCGACCCGTCAACGTGAATGCGGCGCTGCTCACCACCCAAAACATTCCGCTGCATTTCTATCGCTATCTATACTATCACGTTGGCATTCACTGGAACTGGGAGATGCGGCTGCGCCTTTCTGATGTGGCGCTGGCCAAGGCCGTGCATAGCCCGGACGTCGAGATTACGGTGCTGTATGTCGACGGCTCACCTGCCGGATTCTATGAAATCAATCGCGCCAAGCCCAAAACCACCGATTTGGCCTATTTCGGCATGATGCCGCATGTGCATGGCCGCGGACTTGGCAAATGGTTCCTCTCCGCAGCCATCGATGCCTGCTGGGCAAATGATCCTGAACGCATCACGGTCAACACCTGTACGCTTGATCATCCTGCAGCACTGCCTCTCTACCAGAAAATGGGATTCAAGCCGACGCGGCAGGCCGATGGGAAAGTCAAACCCATCACAGAGAATGAATTGGCCAATTTGGCCTTGAAATCAGGCATATTGACCTGAGGCATTTCAGCATCTGCTGAAAAATATCCGCAATGATGGGAGCTAGCCTCTGCCAGCCTTCGATGGAATCGCGGTGCCCGGATTTATCCAATATTTTCAATACCCGGTTCTGCGCCAGCGTTTCAGTTCAAGACAGAAGCGCTTTAAATGACCCAAAAAAACCGGCCCATGAGCCGGTTTTCTTTCGATTTGGAATAATCTGAGCCTGAAAGCGATAACGCGCGCTGTGTCAAGCGACTTTCAGCACTGCCTCAGGCGCTGCCATCTCGTAGCCTAGCGCTTCGGCCACTGCTGCATTGGTGATCTTGCCACGATGGACATTCAAACCGTTGCGCAGGTGATGGTTTTCAACAATCGCATTCAGACCCTTGT
>JAHEJF010000599.1 GCA_024639025.1 Ahrensia sp.
TGCAATACTCGTGGCTGGCAATCATTTCACTGATGACGAGACCAGCCCCGCCCGCCCAGGTACGCTGGCGGAATGGCAAATCACTCACGCCCGACAAGGGCGCCGCAAATACGCGGTTGCGCACCGTCATCGGCCCGATCGCAAAGCTTTCATGGAGTTTGGGTACCATTTTGTCCGTTTTTTAAGCAATCTCGTTCAATGCCTAATCTTTATACACAGACAAGCAATTGCGCAATCATTTCCGCATGATAAACCCGCAATGAACCCGATTAATTTGTGCAAGAGACGTCGTCAGTGCCTTATCAGCAAAACATCGGACTGGTTATTGTGGCCGCTGGCCGTGGCGAGCGCGCTGGTCTGGAAGATGGACCCAAGCAATACCGGCGACTGGGTCATTCAACGGTAATGGCGGAAACACTGAAGTGTTTCGGCAGCCTGATTGCGCCTGAAAACACGTTCATTGTTATTCACCAGGACGACCAAGAGCTTTTTGAAACCGCAACCAAGGACGTCGATGTGCAAAAGATGCACCTGGTGACAGGCGGGCAAACGCGCCAAGAATCTGTCCGCGCGGGCTTAAACGCAATGGCAGCGGCCACGCAAGCGCTCACGCACGTCATGATCCACGACGCAGCTCGACCCTTTGTCAGCGAGCACCTGCTGTTTGAGATACTGGAAACCGCCGGGGCCTACCCGACACAAGGCATACTGCCGACAATCGCGATTTCAGAAACGCTCAAAACTGTCGACAATGAGATGGTCACCGGCACGGCCTCACGCGACAACATGCACCGCGCGCAAACACCCCAAACATTTCCTCTCAATGCGATTGTTGATGCGCACAACAAGGCCGCATCTGAGTCTGAGCGTGGTTTCACCGATGATGCAGCCATATTTGAATGGATGGGCTTGCCGGTGCGCATCATTCAGGGTGAAGTCGCAAACATAAAACTGACATACCGTCAGGACTTTCCCGAGGATCAAGCCATGCAGAAGCTCCCCGATATCAGAACGGGCAATGGCTATGACGTCCACCGATTTCGTCAAGGCGACGCAGTGACCCTTTGCGGCGTTGATATACCGTTTGACAAAGCACTGGATGGGCATTCGGATGCCGATGTGGGGTTGCATGCGCTAACCGACGCACTGCTGGCGACATGCGGAGCCGGCGATATCGGCGACCACTTTCCTCCTTCTGACCCCCAATGGCAGGACAAGCCAAGCCACATCTTCCTGGCCCACGCAGCACAACTGGTCGCCGACAAAGGTGGCATCATCAAAAATGTCGATATCACCCTCGTGGCAGAAGCGCCCAAAATTGCGCCACACCGTCTCGCCATGCGCCAGCGATTGAGCCAATTGCTTGCTATTGAGCTGGACAGATGCTCTGTGAAAGCAACGACAAACGAAAAGATGGGTTTTGTCGGCCGCCAGGAGGGCATCATGGCCCTTGCCACTGCGAGCGTCGCCTACGGAGAGATCGATGACTGATCCGCATGACAATCCACTCAGTGCTCTGGCGCTGGAAGTTGTTGAAACCTTCTCTGCACGTGGATTTACCATCGCAACGGCGGAAAGCTGCACCGGTGGCTTGATCGCAGGGATGATAACCGACATTCCTGGTTCAAGCGCGGTGCTCGATCGCGGCTATGTAACCTACTCGAACGATGCAAAAATCGAAATGCTGGGAGTCGATGAAGCATTATTTGAGTCGGACGGGCCCGGTGCTGTCTCTGAAGAAGCCGCCGAGCAAATGGCAAAGGCCGCGCTGCAGAAGAGCTCCACCGACATTGCCATCTCGGTCACCGGCATTGCTGGACCCGGAGGTGGCTCGGAAGATAAACCCGTGGGCCTGGTTTGGTTTGGTTGCGCGTGCGACTGGGCGCCGGTCTTCACGATCAGCCGCTACTTTGACGACAACGGACGTGACGCCATTCGGGCGGAAACAGTTATGACGGCCTTGATGATCCTGATCGAAACGCTCAAGGAAGCGCCGGACAAAGATCAAGCCGCTGATTAGAGCGCGTCTTT
>JAHEJF010000070.1:0-6782 GCA_024639025.1 Ahrensia sp.
CCAAAGATCTTCATAAGCCTCCCCAAAAAGGCCGTTCAGCTTAATTGCTGGGCGGCTTTTTGCTCGTACCCTTGATCTTCAGCCATTGGCTCGCATTGGTTGCTGATTGCATTGCCAGAAAACGGTGTCCCGTTTGGGATACATGCTGGACACGGTTGGTCAGATTGTCGAGCGCGAAGTCTCCTTCGCTGGTACGGGCGACCAGAACGACATGCGCCTCACCATTACGCTGCCTGACTTTCGCCAGCGACAATTGCGAGGGTTTGAATCCGGCACGAATCAACTTGCTGCGTTTGAGCATCGAGTAGTCTTCGCAATCGCCGTAGGTCCTTGGAATACTCCAGTGTTCCTCAACGCCATTGGTTTGCATGTCAGTCGCCGGTTTGATCGCCCGATTGACCTGCGCATTGATGCTTTTAAGCTGCGACCATCTTTTCGAATTCAATTGAATAGGCGCATGGACCTTCTGTCCGCCGCAATGACGACCGCCACGTTTGCAATAGTGATAATGGCCAGCGGGTGTCTTGGTCACACCGCCTGTCTTGAGCCAAGTGCTCGCAAGAACCGGTGATGACATGAAAATCAGAGCGAACGGCGCCACAGCCCCCAAAACAACTTTTCTCAAAGTTATACCTCAGCGTTAGTCCCCACCAACGTCGCGCAAAAAGTAACAGGTTTGTGAACGAAAGCAAGTTTGCTGCCGATTTCCAGCGATTTGTTGTCCACAAAGCCGAGTGCACCAGCGGTGCTGACTCTGCTTTCCACATTGCTCGAGAGGGCTTGAACCGGTTCCGAAGCGGGGGAGGCGAACCGATGGATTCACGGGTCAAAAGGGCCGAATCCTAACGCTTCGTTAAGGTTAACAGCTGATAAAGAAAGGGTGCGAACCGAAATTCGGGACGTACCCGCATTTTAACCTGTTTGGACATGGTAATCCCGTTGACGCCCACATTTGCCCATGCTACCCCAAAGCGAGCTTGATTTGTCGGTAACCAAGCCAATTGTATCTCAGTTTGCGTATGACGCCCCGGAGCTTCCGGGCGCGGACCTGCTTGGCATGCAGGGCACGCAAACCTCTCGATACTGGACCGGTCAGGCATTCGCTGTGGGGAGTGCGCATCCAAGGGGGATGGGCGGGCTGAATACCCCACCAATTGGAATGAGTTTGGCAATGGGTTCGAACGGAACCTTTGGCTGGACGGGAACGTTGGATGTTTTGAGTGGAACGGTTTCTGTCAAATGCGGTCAACAGAATAGACACCAAGGGGCGGGTCTCGGTGCCGGCACAGTTCCGTTCTGTCTTGCAACTCAAAGGACTAAGCGATCTGTACGCGCTGCAGGCTATCGATACCGCAGCGATCGACACGGGCGGTTTGGATCTTCTGGAGCGCTACGAAGCGCGATTGGCACAAGACGATCCTTTTCTCAGATCATCGGACGACATGTCCTTCTTCTGTCATGGAGACGGCGCCTTTCTGAAGCTCGACAGCGCCGGCCGGATCACCGTGACCGATTTCATCCGCGATCACACTGGCATCACAGATCATGTTGCATTCGTCGGCAGGGGGCATTTTTTTCAGATGTGGGAACCCGAGAAATTCGCCGATTATCGGACGCAGGTTCGCGCGCGACTGCTCGCACAACGAAACACTGGGCAGGTCTCTTGAGCAAAACTGAGCAATCTGCAGCACCCCATATTCCAGTTATGCTGGACGAAGTGCTGGACAAGCTTTCAGTGAAATCCTCCTCTCATATTGTCGACGGAACATTCGGTGCTGGCGGGTATTCGAAAGCGTTTCTGGAACTGGGCGCACGGGTCACCGGTTTTGATCGCGATCCCAATGCGATCAAAGAGGCGCAGGCCCTTGTTGCCGGATATGCCGGACGACTGGCGATTATCGACGCGCCATTTTCATCGATGGCAGATCATTTTGAGCCCTCCAGCGTTGACGGCGTTGTACTGGACATTGGTGTGTCTTCAATGCAGCTGGACCAGGCCGAGCGGGGATTCTCGTTTCAGCAGGACGGACCGCTGGATATGCGCATGGCGCAATCAGGCTTGACTGCTGCAGACGTGGTCAATGATTTCGCCGTCAATGATCTCATTCGCATTATCGGGATCCTGGGTGAGGAAAAGCAAGCAAGCCGTATTGCCAAAGCGCTGGTGGATCAGCGATCGACTGCAAAATTCGAGACCACCCTGCAATTGGCAAATGCCATTGAGAAGGCGTGCCCGCGCAAAGCCACCGACAAAATCCATCCGGCAACCCGGAGTTTTCAAGGCTTGCGCATATTCGTCAATGATGAACTCAACGAGTTGGCAAGGGCGCTTCATGCTGCGGAGAGCATTCTCAAACCCGGCGGGCGGCTGGTTGTGGTGACCTTCCACTCTCTTGAAGATCGCATTGTCAAGCGCTTCTTCCAAAAACGTGCCGGGTCACAAGGTGGATCGCGTCACCTGCCGGCGGCTGAGCCACTGGCGCCTCTTTTTGCAATCGAGGGAAAGCCTGTGCTCGCTGCAAGTCCGGATGAGATTGCGCTCAATCCGCGCTCCCGGTCAGCCAAATTGCGGCATGGCATACGCACACAGTCAGCGCCGCGAAAGGCTGATATGTCCATCTACAAACTGCCCAACCTGCCGTGGCCAAGCCAGGCTGGTGACAAGGACGGGCACAAATCCAAGCGGAGGCGCTGACAATGGTGCGCTGGTTTAATTTGGTCATCGTCGGATTGGTTGTTGCAACAGCGACTTGGACCTTTCAGGTCAAGCATGATGCCGAAGCCAAGCTGGACGAAATCCGCGAACTGAAACGACAGATTGCGCTGGAGCGCGAGACAATCGAGCTCTTGAAAGCTGATTGGGCGCATCTGAGCCACCCTTCGCGCTTGCAAGCGCTGGTGGAGCGCTATCAGGACGAGTTGGGGCTACAAGCCACTGGTTCCAATCAGATAATTCAAGTCGAGGAACTGCCTGATGCACCTGTATTTACACCTGGAGATCCTCTCGGCGACATCATTGCCGGGGAAATTCAGGATGAAATGACAACCGGATCAATCGATGGGGGAAGCGATTAGGATGGTGTTTCCATTTTCAAAAAGGGACAAGTTAAAGCTCGCCACCAAGCATGAAAGAATTGGATCTGGACGGGGCCGAGTGATCATCGCCATAGGCTGCTTTGTAGCGGTGTACGCCGTAATCGGTGCACGTTTGGTCCAGTATGGTATTGCCGATATCGAGGCAGGTCAGAGTTATAGTTCGGTGGACCGCATCATGGCCGCCAGACCGGATCTGGTCGATCGCAACGGTGCTGTTCTGGCGTCTGATATCCGTGTTGCTTCTTTGTTTGGCGAGCCGAGACGGGTGATTGATCCTGATGAAGCTGTTGAATCGCTTTCCAGCGTCCTGCCCAATGTCGACTACAAGGAATGGCACAGAAAGCTTTCATCGGGTGCCGGTTTTGTCTGGCTAAGAAGAGAAATCACGCCCAAGCAGCAGGCTGAAATCATGGCCTTGGGTATTCCCGGTATTGGCTTCCGCAACGAAACACGCCGGTTTTATCCCGGCGGTCCAACCGCCGCACATATTTTGGGTCTCGTTAACATCGACAATGCCGGCATTTCAGGCATCGAAAAATACATCGATGACCAGGGCGTCGGCGCCCTGCAGGATCTCGGGCTGGATACGGCAGAAGCGTTGCCGCCTGTCGCCCTGTCGATTGACAATGGCGTACAGCACATCGTCCGCGATGAATTGGTGCAGGCGATGGAGCGTTATAGCGCCATAGCAGCAGGTTGCGTCGTCCTCAATGCCAAGACCGGTGAGGTTATCGCCATGTCATCGGTGCCAGACTACGACCCGAACAATCCTTTCAATGCAGCCGACAAAGACCGTCTGAACCGCATGTCGGCTGGCACCTATGAGATGGGATCGACATTCAAGGCGTTTACGACAGCGATGGCGCTTGATTCTGACAAAGTCAATCTGAACAGCCAGTTCGATGCCTCCAAGCCGATCCGCATCGCTCGTTTCACCATTAGCGATTTTCACGGAAAGCATCGTGTTTTGAGCGTGCCGGAGATTTTTATCTATTCCTCCAATATCGGTACGGCAAAAATGGCCGATGTCGTGGGTACCGAGGGGCATAGGGCTTTCCTCAAACGCATGGGATTGCTTGATCGGGTGCAAACCGAATTGCCGGAGACAGCCCGGCCGCTTGAACCAAAAGAATGGAAGAAACTCAATTCAATCACGATCTCTTTTGGCCATGGCGTCACCACTACACCGTTGCAGACCGCGGTTGCCGCCGCAGCGCTTGTGAATGGTGGAAAGCTCATTCCGCCTACATTTCTGCCAAGGAGCGAAGATCAAGCCAATGAAATCGCGCAACAGGTGATCAAGCCCAAAACAAGCGCGCTGATGCGTTATTTGTTCCGCCTGAATGTTGAAAAAGGATCTGGTCGAAACGCTGAAGTTGATGGCTTTTTTGTCGGCGGTAAAACAGGCACGGCGGAAAAGGTCGTCAATGGCAAATATTCAAGCAGCAAACGCTTCAATGCATTCCTGGCTGCTTTTCCAATGGACGATCCGGAATATGTCGTTCTGACCATAATTGACGAACCAAAGCCGGAGGAGGGCAAAAGCGGTGCCACCGCCGGATCAAATGCCGCACCGATGGTGAGATCAATCATCCGCCGATCAGCAGCGCTTTTAGGTGTAGAGCCCAATTTCGTGGGTGATCGGGAAGCCTTACAAGTGTCATATTAGGGAATCATATCTGCTCAGCGACTCGCATACTCTTGAGACCATAATGAAACTGAATGAATTTCATGACATTTTGAACGACGCCCTGGAGGTGAGGGACGGCAACGCCTTGCCAGATCTGGACGTCAGTGGAGTGAATGCCGATTCACGCGAAATCTCGGCGGGCGAGATATTTGTGGCGCTGCAAGGCACCAAGGCCAAGGGTGCGCAATTTGCGGTCAGCGCGGTTGAAGCCGGAGCGGCCATGGTGATTTGCGGGCTTGAAGACAATCTGGGCGAATTGAATGTGCCTGTCCTTCATGTACCCGATCCGCATCGCATCCTGGCCTTGTTGGCCGCTGCGTTCTACAGCCCTCAGCCGGAAACAATAGTGGCGGTAACTGGCACGGCAGGCAAAACATCCGTCGCTGCCTTCGCACGGCAAATCTATGAATATGCCGGGCTGGCCGCTGCCAGCATCGGCACCACGGGTATTGAGCGGCCGGCGGGCCACATTGCCGGTTCGCTGACCACGCCTGATCCGGTCGTCTTGCATGTTGAACTGCGCAATTTGGCTGCCGAAGGCGTCACACATGTGGCCATGGAGGCGTCGAGCCACGGCCTTACTCAGCGACGGTTGGACGGCGTGAAGCTGGCTGCGGCCGCTTTTACAAATCTTGGTCGCGACCACATGGATTACCATCCCACGGTCGAAGACTATCTGAATGCGAAAATGCGGTTGTTTGATACGCTGATGGCAAAGGGGCAGCCCGCGGTCATTTTCGCCGATGATGCCTATTCCCAAGCTGCCGTTGATGTCGCTTCCAATGCCGGTTTGACGGTGTTGACCGTTGGGCGCAAGGGCGAATTTCTGACGCTCAAGAGGGTTGAGCACGAGCGTCACAGCCAAATTGCCGAAATCGAAAATGCGGGTAACATTTACCGGGTTGTCCTGTCGTTGGCGGGGGATTTCCAAATTACCAATGCGCTTGTTGCGGCTGGATTATGCATTGCAACCGGCGTGGCGCCGGAGTTGGCGCTGGCGGCGCTGCAATCACTGAAGGGTGCACCCGGCCGACTGGAACATGTCGGCACCACCGGCAATGGCGCCATGGTTTACGTTGACTATGCGCACAAGCCCGAAGCACTCGAGCAGGTCTTGCTTTCGGTTCGGCCTTTTACCACGGGCCGGGTTATTGTGGCCTTTGGATGCGGCGGCGACAGGGATCCGGGAAAACGGCCCATCATGGGGGAGATTGCCCAGCGGCTTGCCGATGTCGTCTACGTGACCGACGACAATCCAAGGACCGAGAACGCCACCTTGATCCGAGCGGCGATCCTCGAGACCGCGCCCAATGCGATCGAGATTGCAGACCGGCATGAAGCGATCCGTGCGGCGATTGCGCAATTGGAGACCGGCGACACGCTTGTCATCGCCGGCAAGGGCCATGAAACGGGCCAAACAATCAATGATGTTGTGCACCCATTTTCGGATAAGGAAGAAGCCGAGGCGGCGATCGCCGACGTTGGACCCAAGGCCGTTGGCCCGCTTTGGACCGGACAAGACATGGTCGACGCCATGCATGCGCGACCCTTTCATGGTCTGCCCGAAAAGGTGACAGGCATCTCAATTGACTCGCGAACTTTGCAGCCGGGCGATGCCTTTTTTGCCATAACGGGCGAAAAGATGGACGGGCACAAATTCACCACGGCGGCTGCCGCAGCGGGCGCGTCGGTTCTGGTGGTCGACGAGCGCAAATTGCCTTCACTTGGCCGACTGACAGTGCCATTGATGGTGGTCGACGATGTACTCAAGGCGCTGGAAAGCCTTGGACGCGCGGCGCGCGCGCGAACAAAGGCAAAAATCATTGCCGTCACCGGTTCAGCCGGCAAGACATCGACCAAGGATGCTTTGGCGCATGTGCTCAGCGATTGCGGGCGGGTTCACGCGTCAACCGCGTCCTTCAATAATCACTGGGGCGTGCCATTGACCTTGGCGCGCATGCATGAGGATACCGACTATGGGATCTTTGAAATCGGT
>JAHEJF010000070.1:6792-7344 GCA_024639025.1 Ahrensia sp.
CGGTATGAATCATCCCGGCGAAATCACACCTTTGGTGGATATGGTCAAGCCACATATTGCGATGGTAACGCTGATCGCAGCCGCCCATCTCGGTCATTTCAAGAGCCTTGATGAGATTGCGCGCGCCAAAGCGGAAATATTTACAGGTATCGTCAAAGGTGGCGTGGCGCTGATCAACCGCGATGACAAGCGCTTCAAACTGCTCAGTGAACTGGCTGCGGAGGCCGGCATCAAGAAGATCGTTGGCTACGGCGCCAACAGGTTGAGCGATGTGGTGCTGAAATCAGCCGAATATTCGCCGACAGGTTCGAAGGTGGAGGTGCGCGTATTTGGCAAGGACTATGGTTTTGACATTGGTTTGCCGGGTAGGCACGTCGTCCAGAATGCACTGGGCGTTATCAGCGCTTGCGCCTTGGCCGGTGCCGATCTGGAGTATGTCACAGCCGCATTTGCATCGCTGCAGGCCCCGGATGGCCGCGGCAGGCAATATGAGCTGGCTGTGGATGCTGGCAGCTTTACCTTGATCGATGAAAGCTACAATGCCAATCCGGC
>JAHEJF010000600.1 GCA_024639025.1 Ahrensia sp.
GACCGAAGATAGCGGACAAAATCGTTTAGTTAAAATCGTAGAGCTTATTGAAGCCTCTCAATACTCTATTCACGATCTAAGTCGCGCTCAAGCCAAGAAAGAAGGTGAATTCTTTCGACTGAATATGCCGTTTGAGTTGGGTATTGATTTTGGTTGTCGACAATTTGGCAATGCTGCCAAAAAATCCAAAAAGTTTCTTATCCTCGAAGAAAAGCAGTATAGGTATCAAGCAGCTTTATCTGATATTTCAGGTTGCGATATCCAAACGCATGACAATGACTATCAAGCAGCCATAAAGACAGTGCGCAACTGGCTGGTCAATGAAGCGAAGTCTCAAAACATTGGGCCGACGAAAATTGCACAAGACTATGTCACCTTTCAAGAATGGTATTATGAAAAGCAGTTGGCCAACGGCGCGTCAGAACAAGATATTCAACAGTATCCGACTGCCGAATTACTTACCAATATGACCGAATGGTTTGAAAGTAACATGCCCTCTCAGTTCAACTAATTTTTCCCATATCCCCCGCTGGTTGGCGTGGTCACGATAACCGTCTCGCCCGCCTTCAAATGGGTCTGGTCGCAATGTTTGAGTTCTTCAACGGAACCATCAAGCCTGCGGATTTCTGTTTTGCCAACCTGTCCGTCGCCACCCCCATCCAATCCCTTCGGCGGATTGATCCGGTGCGAAGACAGGATTGCGCAATCCATATCTTCTGTGAAGCGAAGGGCGCGACGCGTTCCATCGCCACCATTGAATTTGCCTTTTCCACCTGAACCGGGACGGATCGAGAACTCTTCTACCACGATGGGGTAGCGCATCTCCAGAATTTCAGGATCGGTCATACGTGTGTTGGTCATATGGGTGTGCACGCCCGATGCGCCGGAAAAACCCCGTCCGTCATTCATAACGCCCGCCGGTGAACCCGAGCAGATTGTTTCATAATTCTGATAACGATCATTGCCATAGGTCAGATTGTTCATCGTTCCTTGGGCATTGGCCAACGCGCCCAGCGCTTGCAGCAGACAATTGGTGACATGTTGCGAGGTCTCGGTGTTGCCCGCAACCACGGCCGCCGGATAGACCGGCTTGAGCATGGAGCCGTCTGGCACCACGATATTGATCGGTTTCAGGCATCCTGCATTCATCGGGATGCCGCTTTCCACCATCAGTCTGAATACGTATAGGACGGCGGCACGCGCCACCGGCTCAGGTGCGTTGAAATTATTCTTCTTGCTCTCAGATGTGCCGGTAAAATCCACCGTCGCCGTGCGTTTGTCCCGGTCCACGCTAATCCGCACCCGGATCTGCTGGTCATTGTCGGTCGGATAGGCAGCTTCACAGTCCGCCAAGCGGTCGATCACCCGTCTGACACTTTCTTCAGCATTATCCTGCACATGGCCCATATAGGCTTGCACAACAGGTAGTGTGAAATGGCTCACCATTTTGCGCAATTCGGCAACGCCTTTTTCATTGGCCGCAATTTGAGCCTTGATATCAGCGATGTTTTGTTGCGGGTTGCGGGCAGGGTAGGTGTGGTCGGTCAGAATTTTCAGGAGACCCTCTTCCTGCAGCACGCCCTTGGATACCAGCTTGAAATTGTCGATCAGCACGCCTTCTTCGTCGATATGCGTGGCACGCGGCGTGGAGGAACCCGGTGCCATGCCGCCTACATCGGCATGGTGCCCGCGGGAGGCGACATAAAACAGGATGTCAGCCCCCACATCATCAAAAACTGGTGTGACAACCGTAATATCAGGCAGATGTGTGCCGCCATTATAGGGCGCATTGAGAATGTAGACATCGCCTTGTTGCATGTCCGGGTTTTGCCGGATGATGCTTTCCACGGATCTATCCATCGAGCCCAGATGTACGGGCATATGCGGTGCGTTGGCGACCAGCGCGCCGGTGGCATCAAACACTGCACAGGAAAAGTCGAGCCTTTCCTTGATATTGACCGAAGACGCTGTGTTTTGCAGCGTCACACCCATTTGCTCTGCAATCGACATGAACAAATTATTGAAGAC
>JAHEJF010000071.1 GCA_024639025.1 Ahrensia sp.
CGCTCTTTCCGATGAGCAGGAGCGCAGAACCGGCATATCCTTGAGCGCACGCTATCTGCCGCAATAGCGCCCATTATCTGTTGATCGAATAGCTGTATGTGTGTCCTGGATGCCAGACTCTGTCAGCCTGTGATAGATTCGCTGTACCCGGATTAGTCCGATATTTCCAACGCCCAAATCCGCGCCAGCGTTTCAGTTGAAGACTGAAACGCTCTAGACTCTTTCAGCCTTTGATGGAATCGCGGTACCCGGATTTATCTTATATCTTCAATGCCCAAATCCGTGCCAACGTTTCAGTTGAAGACTGAAACGCTCTAGGTCGCATCGACCGGCGATGATAAAAGGTCGGAATCCAGCTCGCCGTAGGGGCAATCCTGCTGGATGGTTTTCCAAGCCGTATTGTTGAGCACGCGCCCGCAAGTGGCCAGCACATTGCCGGTTGGCAATTGCATGCAGATGGTTTGGCCTTCCGGGATGTCCTGACCCTTGTAGCGACAAGTACAATTGATCCCTGCGAAAGCCGTGCTTGAAGCCATAAAAGCTGCACAAGCGACAGTAAAAAACAGTCTTGAATTTGAGATCATCATACTCTCCCAGAGTGTCTCACTCTTTGTTGGAGTCTTCGCATCCTGATTTATCAAACACTTTCAATGCCTATGCTGTGCAAGCGTTTCAGCACAACGCAAACCTTCTGAATCATCAGTTGGCCAGCTTCGCTTAAGTCAGTACTTGCTCCGATCTTTGCCTATCAATTGACCTTCTGCAGGGCATATTCTCGCAAGTCCTGCATATAGGGTCTCACAAATTGGCTTCTGGCGCAATTATCCGCGCTGGCTGGGATCAAACGGGTTGATCGGTGGTGGCGCTGGCGTTGGCGGTACAGTTGGTCTTGTTGGCTGTGGTCGCTTGCTTCGATCATTTTGTTCTGCGGCCTTGATGGCGGCAATCGTGTTCATGAAGTGTGTGTTATCTGCCATGTCGGCGAGTATCATATTGCCGTGCGCCGCAGCTGTACTGATTGTGTCCAGACGGTTTGTATCCATCAGCAAATGCAGTGCTTCCTGCTCTGAAAGGCCCGAATCCGTCAATGTTTTCATCGCGCCCTCAATGCCGGTGGCGATGGCTTCACGCATGGATGCGATGCCTTCGCCCTGCAGTTTCTTGGATTCGCTCTCTGCCTGGGCAATGCCAACCAGTTCAATACGTTTGGCGTCGGCGATGTTTTGAGCTGCTTCCTTTTCGCGCTCGGATGCGATGACCCGGTTGAACGCATCCCTGACTTCCACACTGGGCTGGGGTTCATCAATCAACACGTTTTCAATGGAATAGCCGTACTGCATGAATTGGTCCTGCAATGCAGATTGCACTTGCGCCTCAATTGCATCGCGATTTTGATAAAGATCAATCATTGTCATGCCCGACGCGGACTGGCGCACATTGTTCAACACATAACTGGTGATCTGGATTTCCGGATCCTCGAGTTCGTAGTAGGCGCGGACCGCTCCCTCGCGATCACTCGACGCTCGGTATTGGGCCTTAACTGGCAGCAACATGAAGGCATTATCCGATGTTTTGACCGAAACATCGGCTGAGATCTCTTGCAATTGTAAGTTTACCTGGGCGACGATCCGATCAATCGGCCACGGCAATTTGAAGGTCAGGCCAGACATTTTGGCATTGGTCAGCGGCCGTCCAAAGCGTTCGATTATGCTTGCCCTTTTGCCGGGTGTTATGACGATGATGCTCCAAATAAGCAGTATCGTGAATATGACCAATGCGGGCGATAGAAATAGCGCTAAATCGTTCATCGAAAGCTCCGTTTTGTGCTGCCGCTCCCTACAGAGCTGAGTTTCAACGGATTGAATTACAACGATAAGCTGAATTGTTACTTAATTGATGGTGAATGGCTAAAACCTGTCAGCCTTTGATGGAATCGCAGATTCCGGATTTATTCAATATTTTCAATGCCCAATCCACGCCAGCGTTTCAGTTGAAGACTGAAACACACTAAAACGCGAATTCACCGGCCACGGGCACGTGGTCTGATGGTTTTTCCCAGGCACGGACGTACTTTTCAACATCAACGCTGACCAGCTTGTTGGCCGCTTCGGGCGAGCACATCAGGTGATCAATGCGGATGCCGTTGTTTTTTTGCCAAGCACCGGCTTGATAATCCCAGAATGTATAGGTTTTGGGCGCGTCCGAGGTTGCCCTCAATGCGTCCGTAAAGCCCAGATTGCAAAGCCGACGGAATGCGGACCGGCTCTCCGGACGATACAATGCGTCGCCTTCCCAAACCTTTGGATCGTGACAGTCCTCCGGCATCGGAATGACGTTATAATCACCAGCCAATATCAAAGGTTCTTCGAATGCCAGCCGTTCCCTGGCCCAGTTTTCCAGCCGATCCATCCAGCCCAGCTTGTAAGGAAATTTGGGGGTGTCGACGGGATTGCCATTGGGGAGATACAGTGAGACCACGCGTACGGCGCTACTTTGGGTTGAAATTACGCACTCAATAAAGCGCGCCTGTTCATCTGTATCATCGCCCGGAAGACCGCGCGTGACTTCATCAAAAGGCAATCGAGACAAAATCGCGACGCCGTTGAAGCTCTTTTGGCCATGTGTCACGACATTATAGCCTAATGCTTCGAACTCTTCGCGGGGGAAATTTTCATCGATGGATTTAATCTCTTGAAAACAGGCAATGTCCGGTTTTGACTGTTCCAGCCAATCTTTTGCTGTTTGCAACCGTGCTTTTACACCGTTGATGTTCCAGGTCGCAATTTTCAACATCGGCTCCGTTTTTGAGCATTATGGTGTTGTGCCGTGCTTGCGGGAGGTCGCCTTTAGACTGAAAAGCTGGTGCCGCAACCGCATGACGCCACAGCGTTCGGGTTTTTGATCTGAAAGCTCTGGCCGATCAAATCGTCCACAAAGTCCACAATTGAGCCGCCCATGTAAACGAGAGAAAGTTCATCAATCAAAATAGTTGTACCGTTTTTCTCATAAACGACATCATCCGGATTTTTTTCATTTGTCAGATCAAATTTGTAGGAAAATCCAGAGCAACCGCCACCTTCAACCGACACGCGCAGCGCGTTCATTTCAGGTTCGGTTTCAAGCACTTTTGCAACACGGGCGAATGCCGCATCGGTAATCGTCACCTGTTTCGACAGTTCATGTGCAGTCATGGTTAGCTCCTAATATCACCATAGGTATGGACGCAGACGCGCGACGTCAATATGTGAAGGTACAACTTCATGAATGGCGCATGAAACTGGGGAATGGACGATGTCCGGGGTATTCGCAAATATCGGCTTTGGTGCGCGCGCGCTCGCGGCTTACGCCACCGATGCGTCCAAGAGTCGGGGCAGGGCTGTGCTGGAGCCGGAAAGCCCTACACGTACACCGTTTCAGCGCGATCGTGATCGCATTGTGCATTCTACCGCCTTTCGCCGATTGAAACACAAGACACAGGTGTTTTTCAGCCATGAGGACGATCATTACCGCACACGGCTGACTCACACGATCGAAGTGGCTCAAATTGCCCGTGCGCTGGCGCGTGCCCTTCGGCTTGATGAGGATCTCGCAGAAGCCATTGCCCTGGTGCATGATTTTGGCCATACGCCGTTTGGGCACACTGGCGAAGATGTTTTGGCAAAACTGATGCAGCCCTTTGGTGGATTTGAACATAATGCGCACGCCCTGCGCGTCGTGACAGCGCTGGAACAACGCTACGCAGATTTTGACGGCCTGAACCTCACCTGGGAAACCCTTGAGGGACTGGTGAAGCACAATGGTCCGTTGGATGCCAAGCAGGAACCAATTGCCAAGGCCATTGTTGCCTATAATTCGGTTCAGGATCTGGCGCTCTCCAAGCACGCCAGTCTGGAAGCCCAGGTGGCCGCAATTGCTGACGATATCGCATACAATACCCACGATATTGATGATGGCTTGCGAGCAGGTCTACTGAGTTTTGACATGCTCAAGCAGGTGCAGATCGTTGCAGAGCCGCTCGCTTTGGTGGATGGGAAATACCCTGATCTCGATTCGACGCGGCGAGGGCATGAAACAACACGGCGCGTCATGACCGCCATGGTTGAGGATGCGATCTTGCATACGCTGCATCAATTGGACGAATTGAAGCCGGAAAGTGTCGAGGACGTCTATGGGGCGGGCAGGACGCTTGTTGCTTTCTCGGACAGTATGTTGGCCAAGGAAAAGGAACTCAAGCGCTTTTTGTTCTCAAACATGTACCGCCATGAAAATGTGCTTCGACTTCGCGCGGAGGCAGAGCAGGTCGTGCGCGACCTCTTCAATTGCTTCATGGATGACCCAAGGCAAATGGGTCGCGAGTGGTCTCGGAATGTGAACCAATTGGATGACAACCAGCGCGCCGAGCGTGTTTCGGATTTTCTTGCCGGCATGACCGACAATTTTGCCTTGGCGCAACACCGCAGATTGTTTGACCGCACACCAGATTTGCGATAGCAGCGCGGCAATAGTATTTGCGCTGATCCCAGCCCGCCACTCAGGATGATGGTTATGAATATTTTTTCCGCGTTTCGCGACCGGATCGTTGATGCTGTAGAGTCTCTGGGTCTCGAAACGCGAGATGGCAACCCGCTGCAGACTGCCAAAGTCAACGTTGAACCGCCGCGGGATGCATCTCATGGCGATCTGGCGACCAATGCTGCAATGGTGATTGCCAAGCAGGTGGGCGAGAACCCAAGACATGTGGCTGAAAAGATCGTTGCGGCGTTGGAAAACAACCCTGACATCGTTGAAGCGACTATTGCGGGACCCGGCTTCGTCAATCTTCGAATTTCCAATGCATTTTGGCTCACTCAGCTCAAGCTGATGGCCGATCCGCACTCCGGTTATGGTCGATCGACTATTGGCGGCCAGAAAAAGGTCAATGTCGAGTATGTATCTGCCAATCCAACCGGTCCCATGCATGTGGGGCACTGCCGTGGTGCGGTGGTGGGCGACACGCTCGCCAATTTGCTGGCATTTGCGGGTTATGATGTGACCAAGGAGTACTACATCAACGATGCGGGTGCCCAAATCGATGTCTTGGCCAGATCAGTTTATCTTCGCTACAAGCAAGCGCTTGGGCATGCCATTGGTACGATGCCAGAGGGACTCTATCCTGGTGATTATCTTGTGCCCGTGGGTGAAGCACTGGCTGAGAAGCACGAGGATGCGCTTTTATCGATGCCTGAAGACGAAGCCCTGGCGGTAATCAAAGATGCGGCTGTCGATGCCATGATGGCGCTGATCCGCGACGATCTTGCCGCGTTGAATGTACATCATGATGTGTTCTTTTCAGAACGCACGCTGCATGAGGGCAATGGCGGTAAAATTCAGTCTGCCCTCAATGATTTGACAATGAAGGGCCATGTCTACAAGGGCAAGCTGCCGCCGCCGAAAGGCCAATTGCCGGATGATTGGGAAGATCGGGAGCAGACCTTGTTCAGATCGACCGATGTTGGTGATGACATCGACAGACCTCTGGTCAAATCGGATGGTACATACACCTATTTCGCTGCCGATACGGCTTACTTTGTCGACAAGTTCGAGCGCGGCTTCAAGGAGATGATCTTTGTGCTGGGCGCTGATCATGGCGGCTATGTCAAGCGAATGGAGGCGCTTGCCAAAGCCGTATCCGAGGGATCGGTACAACTGACAGTGCTGCTATGCCAGTTGGTGAAACTGCTGCGTGATGGTGAACCTGTCAAAATGTCCAAACGTGCCGGCCAGTTTGTTACGCTCAGAGACGTGGTGGATGAGGTCGGGCGGGATCCCGTGCGCTTCATGATGATTTACCGCAAGAGCTCGGAGCCGCTGGACTTTGATTTTGCCAAGGTAACCGAACAGTCAAAAGACAATCCGGTGTTCTATGTTCAATATGCTTCTGCAAGGTGTCACTCCGTTTTCAGGCAGGCAGAAGAGCAATTGCCTGGTACCAAAGCCGATTTGGACAGGCTGGATCTTTTGGTCGATGAAAGCGAGATCGCCCTTATTCGCAAGCTCGCGGAATTTCCGCGTGTGGTTGAGACCGCCGCGGTTGCACAGGAGCCACACAGACTTGCGTTCTACCTTTATGAGCTGTCAAACAGCTTTCACGGTCACTGGAACAAAGGGACCGACAATGAGCAATTACGGTTTGTTAAGGTTAACAATCCACAATTGACGTCAGCCAGACTTGGCCTGGTGCAGGGTGTTTTGAATGTCCTGCGGTCGGGACTTGATATTTTGGGCGTTGCTGCACCAGCCGAAATGCGCTGATCGTAGTCACTATTTGCCCATATTGCGCTGGTATTGCGTAACTTGGAGTGGAATGCTCCAATGGGTAAGAGTGCAGGATGAGTGCTATGACTGAAGCAGCAAAGCGTGACCTTTCTCCTGAAGAGGACGTGAACGACGATATCGCATCAGACGATCCGTTGTTCGAACTGTCGCAAATTATGGGGATCGACGACAGTGAGGCGTCGGAACCCAATGTTGAAATTGATCCACAAATCGATCTTGAAGAAGCACTGCTTGCAGAACTGGCGGCGGAACCTGAAATGGGCTTGGCTGATGCACCGGTAGACGATCCTGCGCCGACAGCTGAATCACTTGAGGATGAACTGACATCCATGTTGGGCGACACTGTCAGCGTTGCCTCCGAAGTGCCTGCGCCCGAAATTGAGAGTGAACCGGAGATTGCGGAAAACACAGATTTTGCCGACTTGGTGGACCAGATTGACGACGAGCTCGAAGCCGCTCAGTTGAGCGAAGCGGTTGCTGACGGCGACGCAGAAATGGGCGCCACATCATCGACGCCAGAAGCGCTGGCATCGACCGACTTCGAAGCGCCGCTTGAAGATAGTCCTGATCCCGATGGTTTCGAAACCGGTTTAGCAGATGGAGCAGAAGATTTTGTCTCCGAGGTTGGCAGTGATGAGGCTGAGCCACTTGTCGCACGGGAAACTGACGAAGCCGATGCGTTGCTCGCTGCGACCGAAGCCGAAATCGATCTGGAAAAAGACTTTGCTGCTTTCTTTGAAGAAGAGTTGCCAGACACACCGCTCAGTTTGTCGACCTTAGAATTTGAGGAGCCAGAGGTAGAGCAGAAAGAGGAAGCTCAATCAGAGGTGGCTGCTGAGCCGGATGCTGTGGCATTCTCGGAACTTGAAACGCCTGATCCGATCGAATCACTCGCAGAAATTGCAGATGACGATTTTGACAATGCAGTCGAAGAGGGCACCGCAGAAGGCGAGTTTATACCTTTTGATGAAGAACAGGTCGACGCCGTGCTCGAAGAAGATCCGGTGCAGGAG
>JAHEJF010000601.1 GCA_024639025.1 Ahrensia sp.
CCCGATTTGGCTGCTTCGAGGACGCGTGGTGCGAATTTGGCAAAATCGCCAGGCTTGGCCTGCTTGGCAAAGGCGACGATTTCCGCAGGTACTCCATTGAACTGAGCGAGAATGGCGCGGGTCAAGCCGGATTGAAGATCGCTTTGATCCCAAGCCATCAGCGTGTGTTCTAATGCTTCTCTGCCTAGTCGCGCGCCCGATGCCTGATCTCCCACATTATAACCCCAGCCACCAAAGTACCTGATATGACCATTCCGGCGGACACCAACAAATGTGCCGGTACCCACTGCAATGACGGCGCCATCCTTGTCACCAAGTGCGCCAACTACAGAAGTAAGCCGGTCATCGGACACTTCGCAATCAGCAAATTCCAAACTTGATTTGAGCGTATCAGCATCTGCTTTCGTCATAATACCGGCGAGACCGACATGAACTATCATGCGAGCTAAAGATGGTTTTGAGCCTTTTATTGAAGCAAGTGCCTGATCGACAGCACTCTTGATATTCTCAACCGCCGCTGCAGCATCAGTAAAATAATTGGCGGGCCCGCCATTAGCGCGCGCAACCACGGTTCCATCCGCATCTGCAATGGCAACGCGGCAGCCTGTACCGCCACCGTCTATTGCACATAGATAATATGAATCACCTTTGGACATATAATACCTATAGCATACCTATTTGCAGAATGAAAGCCCAAAATCGGACCAAAAGAGCAATTTTGACGCTTGAAAAGTTAATGTTGCACAAATTTAAAAAAATTGGTAGACAATAGGTATTACTTCGGTATTATTGGCCAAAACATCGGAGGAGACCCCCTTGACCACCGCCGCGTTTAGCATGGAGTTCGGACAGGCTGTTGACCAGCTTGAGCGCGCTGACGCCCTGTCAGCCATGCTTGCCTCCCAAGCGCAGGCGGTGGCAGTGGTTGACCAGGCAAAGACACAGATTGATGTCGCTGCACAGAAAATCGCAGAGGCGCTGACTTCGGGCGCCACACTTTACTATGCTGCTGCCGGCAGTTCAGGCCTAATGGCGCTTGCCGATGCCTGTGAGCTGCCGGGCACATTCGGGGTCGCTCAACAACAGAT
Source organism: Ahrensia sp. (assembly GCA_024639025.1). Taxonomy (GTDB): domain Bacteria; phylum Pseudomonadota; class Alphaproteobacteria; order Rhizobiales; family Rhizobiaceae; genus Ahrensia. Next base: position 1,089 of record JAHEJF010000601.1, read on the forward strand.
CCGAATATTCATGGCCGGAGGCGTTCCGGCGGACGGCAGAATGCCTGGCGATGTCGAAGACGCAACGCAAGATGCAATCAACGCCGCCGATTCGATGAGCGACGGCGATGTGGCAATTGTCTTGAGTGCCAGTGGCACAACCCCTTTTGCGCTTTCTTTTGCAGAAACCGCGCGGCGCAAAAATGTGTGCGTCATCGCGATTGCCAACGCTAAGAAAGCGCCGCTGTTGGACCTCGCCGATGTGGGTATTTGCCTGCCTACTCAGCCAGAGATCGTGGACGGCTCCACGCGTCTCGGTGCAGGCACCGCGCAAAAGGTTGCGCTGAACATGGTGTCCACGCAAGCGGGTATATTGATGGGACATGTCCATGACGGGTTGATGGTAAATGTGGTGGCTGACAACGCCAAACTGCGAAAACGCGCCATGCGCATCATCACCCGGATAGCAAAAGTTTCTGAAAGCGCGGCACAGGAAGCAATGGTGCTGGCCGGAAATGACACCAAGCTCGCCATATTAATCGCTGCAGGTCTTGACGCTGAGGAAGCGCGACAATGCCTGGCGGACGCAAAAGGACATCTGCGGGATTGCCTGCCCGCTGTAAAAGTGGGCAGTATCTAATCAAACGAAATGATAAACCAAGGGAGAAGACGATGAAGACAACTATTTTAAAGGGTGCATTGCTTGCAACCACAGTGTTTGGCGCCAGCGCTGCCATGGCACAGGATGCCGAGCTCATTATCGAGAGCTGGCGTAACGATGACCTGGCCATCTGGCAGGACAAGATCATCCCAGCGTTTGAAGCGCAAAACCCTGGCATCAAGGTCAAGTTCACGCCCTCAGCGCCCGCAGAATACAATGCGGTACTCAATTCAAAGCTTGATGCCGGCTCAGCAGGTGACATCATTACCTGTCGTCCATTTGATGCGTCGCTTG
>JAHEJF010000602.1 GCA_024639025.1 Ahrensia sp.
GTCACCTTGATCTTCGGATCAAGCATTTTCTTGGTTTCCGCCATGACCTTCCACTCCTCCTTGGTCGATCCATCTTCCATGAACTGATCGATATGGGGAATGACATTGAAGGCAATGCGCTTGGTAAATTTGTTGGTTTCCATTGTGTCGCCCACAAACACCGAGCGTGTCTGTGCAAACAACTCATCCATCGCATCTTTGCCGGCGCCGGAGACAGACTGGTATGTGGAAACCACGATCCGCTTGATTTTTGCAGCGTCGTGCAAAGGTTTGAGCGCGACAACCAGTTGCGCCGTGGAACAATTGGGATTGGCAATGATGTTTTTCTTGGTGAAATCGACAATCGCGTCGGCGTTCACTTCAGGCACGATCAGCGGCACATCCAGATCATATCTAAAGGCGGAGGAGTTATCGATTACGACGCAGCCCTGGGCACCAATCTTGGGCGACCACTCTTTGGACACACTGCCACCAGCGGACATCAGACAGATATCGGTGTCGGAAAAATCGTAGTTCTCGAGCGCCTGCACCTTGAGCGTCTTGTCTCCATAGGTCGCTTCCTGACCGACCGAACGACGTGAGGCCAGGGCCACTACCGTTTCAGCCGGGAAGCCACGTTCGTGCAAGATTTCCAACATTTCGCGACCGACATTGCCGGTTGCGCCTGCGACTGCGATTTTGAAGCTCATTGCTCTATTCCCGTTCTCCCCAATTGCGTCATAGCGCCACTCTTCCCGCCCACGGGGAGAGTGTCGGGCGGGCCAAGTTAAACGGTCGTCTTCTTTGTGATCGTTTTTAGCATGATGGGCGTCTTTTGCTGCAGTGCGACGCAAATGTCAATTCCTGCTTTTGGTCAAACCGAAAATGCCGATTGCCGCAAAACACCTGCAAATATTCCAGCCAAAGGCTGAGACGCACCAGACTCTGTCAGCCTTTGATCGAATCGCGGTACCCGGATTTATCCAAAATACTCAACGCCCAAATCTGCGCCAGCGCTTCAGTTGAAGACTAAAACGCTCTAGCCAGCATAGGCTGCCCGTATTTTCTCGCCCATCTCAGCCGTTGTGATTTGTGTGCAGCCTTCGCTCATGATGTCTCCCGTTCGAACACCGGTGTCGAGGACCTGGGCAATGGCTTTTTCAAGGCGGTCAGCTTCTTCGATCATCTCAAAAGAATAGCGCATGCACATGGCAAATGACGCAAACATCGCGATCGGATTGGCGCTGCCCTGGCCGGCAATGTCGGGCGCTGAGCCATGGACTGGTTCATACATCGCCTTGCGCTTGCCCGAGGCGGCGTCTGGCGCGCCCAGCGAAGCCGAAGGAAGCATGCCAAGCGATCCGGTGAGCATGGCGGCGACATCGGAAAGCATGTCACCGAACAGATTGTCGGTAACGATCACGTCGAACTGTTTGGGCCAGCGCACGAGTTGCATACCACCTGCATCTGCCAGCATATGTGACAGTTCAACATCTTGGTATTTGGCCTTGTGCGTGTCGGTGACAACCTCGTTCCACAGCACGCCTGATTTCATGACATTGCGTTTTTCCATCGAACAGACCCGGTTGTCGCGTGTGCGCGCCAATTCAAAGGCCACACCGGCGATGCGTTCGATTTCGAATGTGTCATAGACCTGGGTGTCGATTCCGCGCTTCTGACCATTTCCTAAGTCGATGATTTCCTTTGGCTCGCCAAAGTAAACACCGCCGGTTAGCTCCCGGACAATCAAAATATCCAGACCTTCGACGACCTCTGGACGCAAGGAAGAAGAATTGGACAGGGCAGGGTAACAAATTGCCGGACGGAGATTGGCAAACAAAGCCATGTCCTTGCGCAGACGAAGCAATCCCGCTTCCGGGCGTGCTTCGTAGGGCACATCATCCCATTTGGGTCCGCCAACTGCACCAAACAGGACGGCGTCGGCGGCCATGGCCTTTTCCATGTCGGCGTCGGAGATTGCCTGTTTGTGCGCATCATAAGCTGCACCGCCCACCAGGCCTTCATCGGTGACAAAACCTG
>JAHEJF010000603.1 GCA_024639025.1 Ahrensia sp.
TGCTGCGAGGTTGGCCCTGCCCATATCGACGCGTTGGCGAAGTGTCTCAGATTCGACGAAGAATATCTGCAGCCTGTGGTCAAATAACCTACTTCCGACAACAAGCGGCCAGCATTTGCTGTCTGTGTCTAATATTGTTCATGTGAAACCGATAAAAGCAGAAGCGCGACCACAACGGCCATTATCCAGCCCTAACTTCCATTTCCCATGCCCATTCTTTTGCGAATTGTCGGCATGGAAACTCCATCAAGCGTTCAGCTAATATGTTGAAACCATTGGGGATAGGATGGTGGGCGATACTGGGATTGAACCAGTGACCCCTTCGATGTCAACGAAGTGCTCTCCCGCTGAGCTAATCGCCCATCCGTGGCGCGATACACCACAGAACCATATTTGTCGTCAATAGTCTTGATGGCTTAATCAGGCTGCCTGGATGAGTTTTTCGACTTCGTCGACGAGTTCACGCAAATGGAAGGGCTTGGATAAAACCTTGGCGTCCTTCGGGGCGTCGCTGTCCGGGTTGAGCGCAACAGCAGCAAATCCGGTGATGAACATCACTTTGAGGTCGGGATCAAGCTCGGTTGCACGCCGGGCCAGTTCAATGCCATCCATTTCGGGCATGACGATATCGGTGAGCAGAAGTGAGAACGGTTCTTCGCGCAACCGTTCATAGGCGCTGGCGCCATTGTCAAAATCAGTCACGTGGTAGCCGGCCTTTTCCAAAGCCTTGACCAAAAACCGGCGCATATCGTTATCATCTTCTGCCAATAAAATGCGATGCATTTTCAATCCTGCTTCCAATTTCAGCCGCAATACGGGTTTGTCAGCTTATGTTTATTACCGTTCACGGTAAATATCGGGTTTACGCGAGCGTGTTCTTACCGAAATATGTATTAACTGAACATGTCGCTTGGACCTAGACAAAATGCACCCCTCCTGCCAAGTTGCTTTGATAAGTGGGGTTAATGGAATCAATATGTCTCATGCATGTAGCGCCTGACTTTCTGGAATTGCCAGCCTTTGAAGTTCTTGAGCCCGACGCGCATAGCGTACCATTTGTGATGAATTCTCCGCATAGTGGCCGGATCTATCCGGAGCGCTTTCTGAAAATGAGCAAGCTGAACGGCAAGATGATCCGACGCTCGGAAGACTATTTCGTCGACCAACTGTTTGAACCATCCGTGCCTCTGGGGCTTCCATTGCTCAAGGCGCATTTCCCGCGCGCTTATCTTGATGTGAACCGGGAGCCATATGAACTCGATCCGCGCATGTTCAAGGACAAGCTACCAAGCTTTATCAATCGCAATTCGCTGCGGGTCGCCGGTGGTTTGGGCACGGTGCCACGCGTGGTGTGCGAAGGCATGAATATCTACAATGTCCGTATTCCATTCGCGGAAGCGCACGAGCGCATAGAAAACATTTACAAGCCTTATCACTCCAAATTGCGCGCGTTGCTGTCTCGTACCTATCGGCATTTTGGCCAGGCGGTGCTGATTGATTGCCACTCCATGCCGGCGTCAGTCCATTTGGGGTCAGAGGGAGTCAGGCCCGATTTTATTGTTGGCGACCGATTTGGCACCAGCGCCATCCAGGATTTAACCGCTGCGGTGATCGAAGGCCTGCGCAGCCTTGGCTATCTGGTCGTGGCCAACAAGCCTTATGCGGGCGGCTTCATCACCGAACATTATGGCAGGCCGACGCGCGGATTGCATGCCATTCAAATCGAAATCAATCGCAGCCTGTATATCAATGAACAGACATTGAAGAAGCGCGCGGGATTCGATGTGCTTCGCGATGATTTGACGCGTTTTATGGCACGATTGACGTCTGAACAAACCAACATCTTCTCCGATTTCAAGATCGCAGCCGAGTAGGCTGTCTTTTGCCAGAAAAAACAAAAAAAAGACCGCATCAAACTGGATGCGGCCGAAATCTGGGAGGAAACGCCCAAGGAGGGCGCGACGAGCGAACCCGTCGACTGCGAGACTATGCTGCGATGCACAAAAGTCAAGCGAAAT
>JAHEJF010000604.1 GCA_024639025.1 Ahrensia sp.
CATCGCTGATCACCTGCCCTCGCGAGATAATATGGGTCTTGTAACCGGCAAAAACCTTGTCGATTTCCCCGGCCGCATACAGCGCCTGGTAGGCTTCATGAGGCACCAGGGCGTGATGTTCAAACGCCGACACACCCATGCGCGCAGCTTCCAGATTATCGGTATCAATGTGAAACTCTTCGCGCGCCGGCTCGGAAGACCAGAGCCCTTTCTTGGCCGGCCGTTCCGACTTTGAATAGACATCCTGGATTGTCCAGGTCAGCAGCCAGGCATTTTTTGGATTGCCAACGCTTTCCAGCACTTTGTTGACTGTTGCGTTATTCTCGGTAATCCCGGCAGAGTAGAACGGCCCGAGAATGATCCTGCGCAATTGCTTGGGGTGCAGCGCGTCAAATTCCTGGTCCATATTCGACGCGATGGTCGTAGGCGACAATGAATAGGCCGAATTGGCCTCGATAAACTGATCAAACTTGCGAGCAAGCGTCGGATTGAGAAGGCCGCCCACGGGCAACGGGATCTCCACATCCTCGTTCAGTTTGCCGTCTTTGCCGACCAGTGTCTTGATCATGTCAGGCGTGGAATCCTCCACCATCACCGAATAAATCATCGGCAAATTGGCAGCGCCATCAAATGCACCCCAATGGGTCATGTAATAGGGGCGATTTGTCTTTGGATTGACCGAAACCTTAATGGTTTCCGGCAGCACGAAAGGCGAAAACACCTCGCCCTCCTGAACCGCCTCCAGATACAGGCGCTCGGCCATCGATTTTTTCAGTGCCGCCGGATATTCCTTGTGGCGCAAGATAAAGTCGGCCATTTCTTCCCGCAGTGTTGCCGGATCCGGAATGGCCGCCAGCCTCGATTCAGCGCTCTGCCTGTCTTTTTCAAGCAACAGCACATTTTGAAAGATGGGAAAGCCGCTGTCGGCACGGGAAATCTTGAACTTGGCCTCATAATCCAGCCGGTTGTTCCAGCACAGAAACGAGTTGGCCAAACGCGCAATGTATTGCGTGACGGTCTGGGCCACCAATCCATGCTGATAAAACGGAGACTTTCCATCCCGCAGAAAAACGTCCAATCCATCAAGCGCAGCGTCAATGGAACTAAAATAACGCGTTACCGCGTTTTCAGTGGATGAATTCTTCTTGGCCTTTGCACTCATGACCTGAACTTACCAAGCAAATCCGCCTCAGCTCTTTACGTAGTTTGCTGCATCATGCTTACGCATAACCTCTTCGAACCGGCGGGCGAATGCATCATCTGCAAGCTTCTTGCGCCGCTGGATATCAGCCGTTGCAACCATGTTGCCCTCATGCATTTCAAGCAGATCGCCAATGTGCTTCTGCGCAGCGGCGCCGATGCCGGCCATGGTTGTTTCTGCCGCCGTATCCACCTGGCTGCCCAAGGTATTGATCTTGTGCGCGACATCCTGCTGCGCAGCCGTCTTCAGCGAGTCTTCCAATGACTTGTAAAGGACAATCCGCTGTTCGGTGTCGATAGTCAGCTTGTTGATCAGAGTGTTTTGCGCGGCGATCTGATTGTTAAGTGAGTCAACAAATGTCTGGAACATCGAGGTGTAGCGTTCCAGCGTCTGGCTCTCGGCAAGCAATTCCTGTTCCTTGGCCTGCTGCTCATTATACTCGGTCGCCAGCTTGGAACGTTCACTTTCAAGATTGGTGCGGTCTTTCTGATTGGTCGACGCCGCAATCTGGTTTTCCAGATCCATCAACATTGGATTGAGCTCTTCAATGCGTGCTTGAGTGGTTTCAATATTTGCCATGGTCGACTTGCGACGTTCGATCACCGTTCTCAAAGAATTTTCAGACGTTCCATAGCGTTGGTCCAGAACGTTTTTCTGATCCTTCAGAATGCCGACGATGGTGTCGGATTTGGTCAACAACTCTTGCAAATTACCAGCCAGTGACATGTTGCGAACCCGCTCTGAACGCATGCGCTGCATCCGCTGCTTGGAGAAAAGGCCAATAAATTTTTCCATGCCCGAATAGGA
>JAHEJF010000605.1 GCA_024639025.1 Ahrensia sp.
CCTTTAAGTCAGCCGATACATTTGATGATAATGTTCAGTGCAATATCGTGTCGCACAAGCCCGTTTCAAACCGGGTTGAATTTGTTGCCGATTTAGCCGCTGCATGGGTGAAATTGCGGCGCAGCAGCATCAAGGATCGGCGTGTTGCCATCATACTGGCCAATTATCCAAACCGTGATGGTCGGCTTGCCAATGGCGTCGGTTTGGACACGCCGGCGGGCACTGTCGAACTGCTCCGCGCCATGCAGGAAGCAGGCTATGACGTCGGCGACTTGCCTGAGAGCAGCGATGCGCTGATTGAAATGTTGAAGCGCGGCGTCACAAATGCGGCGAGTTTGGATCGGGAAATCCGCGCGACCATTTCGCTGAATCAATACAATGACTTGTTTGGATTGCTTCCCAATGAGATTCAAACACAGGTTGTTGACAGATGGGGTAAGCCGCAGGACGATCCGTTTTTCGTTAGCGGTGCTTTTGCATTGCCCTTGACCCGGTTCGCCGAAACAATTGTCGGCATTCAGCCCGCGCGCGGTTACAATATTGATCCAAAACAGAGTTATCACTCGCCCGATTTGGTGCCACCGCATGGCTATTTTGCATTCTACTTCCATTTGCGCGAAGTATTTGGAGCCCATGCCATCATTCACATGGGAAAACACGGCAATCTGGAATGGCTACCCGGCAAATCGCTGGCCCTGTCTGAGACCTGCTTTCCTGAAGCCGTTCTTGGACCGGTTCCTCATCTGTATCCCTTCATTGTCAATGATCCGGGTGAGGGCACACAGGCCAAGCGCCGTACTTCAGCGGTCATTATTGATCATCTCACGCCCCCTTTGACGCGGGCGGAAAGCTACGGACCGCTCAAAGATCTCGAGGCGCTGGTGGATGAGTATTATGATGCTTCCGGCAACGACCCGCGCCGGCTGAAGCTGCTCAAGAAGAACATTTTGGACATGGTTCGGGATATCGGGTTGGATCATGATGCCGGCATCGCAAAACAAGACGGTGATGACGATGCGCTGGAAAAACTCGACGCCTATTTGTGTGACTTGAAGGAAATGCAAATCCGTGACGGGCTGCACATCTTTGGCAAAGTGCCTGAGGGGCGTTTACTCACAGATTTGACAGTTGCACTAGCCAGAGTGCCGCGGGGCATTGGCGAGGGGAGAGATGCCAGTTTGCAGCGGGCCATTGCCGCTGATCTTGATTTCGGATTTGATCCGCTTGACTGCAATCTGGGCGAGCCATGGAGGGGGCCTCGACCTGACATTTTGCAACAACTCAGTGATGAAGCCTGGCGTTCCAATGGCGATACTGTCGAGCGCATCGAACTGTTCGCAGCGCAACTGGTTGCAGGTGAACTCAATTGTCATGCCGATTGGCCGAACACAGCAGCAGTTCTTGCAGAAATTGACGCGAATATCAGACCATCGGTGGTCGCATGCGGCCAATCCGAACTGGCGGGCATCATGGCAGGGCTGGGTGGATGTTTCGTTGATCCAGGACCGTCAGGTGCACCGACACGGGGTCGTCCCGACGTTCTGCCGACCGGGCGAAACTTCTATTCGGTCGACACGCGCTCTGTTCCTACAGAAACAGCTTGGACGCTCGGCAGTAAATCGGCCGAACTGCTTGTTGTCCGGTATCTTCAAGATCACGGGGAGTGGCCGCACTCCATGGCGCTCACCGCGTGGGGGACGTCGAATATGCGCACCGGCGGTGATGATATCGCCCAGGCGATGGCATTGATCGGCGCCAAACCGGTTTGGGATGGTGTGTCGCGCCGCGTCACTGGATTTGAAATTGTGCCGCTTGCAACGCTTGGCCGACCCCGTGTTGATGTTACCTTGCGTATTTCTGGTTTTTTTCGTGATGCTTTTCCCGATCAGATTGCTCTGTTTGACAAGGCTTGCAGAGCGGTGGGGGCACTCGACGAAACCGAACAGGACAACCCGATCGGTGCGCGCATGCGACAGGAGCGCCTGGCGTTGATTGCCGATGGCGT
>JAHEJF010000072.1 GCA_024639025.1 Ahrensia sp.
GTTTATCAGCGAAAAACACCGGCTTGCAATCATGCAAACTCAACCAGACGCGCATTCTATATTGCCGAAAGACGTGCGCCTGCCTGTTCTTTTTGCGACCACGAAAGTCGGAACAATTTGAAGGCCCGGTTGAGGATGGAAACAGATACTTAATGGCTGTACGCGACACTCTCGCAAATGGGCAGCACAAATATTATCGGAATCAGGCAGCACAAGCTGCGCAGAAGAATGCGCCGGACCCTCATGATTGGTGCGCTCCTGTTGGCAGGCGCCTGCACTGGTATCACGGCATCGAAAGTGGATTGGCAACCAGGCAAACCTGATGATGGCGTTTTGTTGCAGCGGGCAATGCCCGTCTGCGACGGACCGCGGAGAGTAAACTGTGTGGTCGATGGCGACACCATATGGCTTAATGGCGAGAAGATCAGGTTCAGTACTTTCAACACGCCCGAGGTGGCTGGAAAGTGCAAACGCGAAATTGAGTTGGCCGATCAAGCAACCCGGAAACTCAGCGCCATTTTGTCGAGCAACAGATTTATTGTTCAAAGGCAGGGGCTTGATCGCTATGAAAGGCGGCTCGCCGTGGTGCGCGTGGCTGGCCGCGATGTCGCAGATCTTATGATTGCTGCTGGCCTTGCGCATGAATGGCAAGGCTTTCGACAAAGTTGGTGTTGATATTTAGTCTTTGCGCCGCTGCTGCCCGTGTTATCTTTTGCGGATGAAATGCATTGCTCTAGCCATTTTTCTGAGCGTGTTGCTGTCCCCGGTCGCAATGAGCCAGGTTGATATGGATCGCCAGGTGGATGTTGAACTGGTGCTGGCTGTCGATGTGTCCGGTTCGATGAGCTATGAAGAAATGCAGATACAGCGGCGCGGCTACGCCGAGGCTTTTCAGTCTGACGAAGTATTCTCGGCAATTGAATCTGGTTTGCTTGGCAAGGTGGCCGTAACCTATGTGGAATGGGCCCGCTATGATCTCAAAAAGGTCATCGTACCCTGGAGCCTTATCGAGTCGCGTTCAGACGCCGATTACTTTGCCGAGCGCTTGCTGGCCGCTGAAACCGCCAATATGCGGCGCACGTCGATTACAGGTGCAATCGATTACGGCATGAACCAGATCGCGACCAACCATTGGCAGGGTTTACGACGAGTGATCGATATTTCTGGCGATGGTCCCAACAATCAGGGTGGTTTGGTAACATCGTCTCGCGACAAGGCCCTCAAGGCAGGGATTGTGATCAACGGCCTGCCGATCATGGCTGAGAGCGGCCCCGGCAGCCCGGTTGGTCGCGGCGGCAAGTGGCCCGACCTTGATCTGTACTATCAAGCCTGTGTGATAGGCGGACCGGGTTCCTTTGTCATCCCTGTGAACCGCTGGGATGAGTTTGCCGAGGGCGTCCGCCGAAAACTGGTACTGGAACTGGCTGGATTGTCCTGGGGCTCACTTGTGCACAAGGCTCGCTTTACCAGCATTGAAGACGTGGATTGTGAAATTGGCGAAATAACCAGCGGGGCTTGGCAAAGTGAAGGTTACAATGGTGGCGGCCCGAACGATAACTGAACGCAAAAATTTGCGTGATTCATCGGTCTGCTTGCGCTAATCAGGCGCCAATGGAAAATTTTGCAGAAATCATTGATATTGTGCTTCTTTCGTTGCGCGTTAGCCTGATCGCCTCGTTGATCGGTCTGGCTATTGGTGCGCCGCTGGGTGCCTATATCTGTACCAGCGAAGGCAAAGCAAAATCTATATGGCTGGCCATCTTCAGTGCCTTGCTGGCTGTTCCAACCGTCGTGGTTGGCTTGATCGTCTATTTGCTGCTGTCCAATTCCGGGCCGCTGGGATGGTTGGATTTGTTGTTTTCGCCCTCTGCCATCATTATCGCGCAGGTGCTGATCACCGTCCCGGTTATCACGATTTTTGCGCATCGCGCCTGCGCTGGTCCCTGGGCTGAATTTGGCGATGCTTTGCGCATTGATATTCAAAAGCGCCATTTGCGCATGTGGGAGATCATAAAGATTGCGCGGGCAGGGATGGTCACGGCCTTTCTGGTCGCCTTTGGCCGTGCAATCTCCGAAGTGGGTGCGGTGATGATTGTTGGCGGCAATATTCGTGGTGCAACCAGGGTGATGACAACGGCCATTACACTCGAAACAAGGCAGGGTAATTTCAACATTGCGGTCTGGTTGGGTGCAATATTGGTGGCTCTGTCACTTGGTGTGACCATCATTACATTTGTGGTGACCCGAGAAGGCATAGGCGCGAGGCGATCAGGGCATCGTGCGCCCAAACGGAATCGCATTTAACCTGGTGAAACCGGCGTACCGGTGAAAAACAATTGCTGCCCTTTGAAGCGATAGTCTTCGATCGCTTGCTGACCAACCGATCCCGTAATCCATTCATGCCATTGCTTGGCGTAACTTGCCTTGTCATGTGACAAATTTGCATTGGTAACCAGCACGCTTGAATAGGGGTTGAACAAGGGCGGTGACTGCTCAAACACGATTATGTAGTCGTTCTTGCCACTGAATTTGGACCAGGTGGCCCGGTCAGCGAGTGTGTATCCGCCAATTTCCATCGTCGTGATGATGGTCTGTCCCATACCGCTGCCCGCTTCGAGGTACCATTTGCCAAATGTGCTGACGTCAATGCCTGACTGCTGCCAGAGACGCAGCTCCTTGCGATGCGTACCGCTGTCGTCGCCGCGGGAAACAAAAGGAATCTCAGAATTGGCCAACCTTGCAAATGCTTCCGATGTAGATTGACTTCCTGTTATGCCGGCAGGGTCTCCCGGCGGTCCAATGAGAATGAAATCATTGTACATGACATCGCGACGATCAGTTCCGTGATCAGCTGTGATGAACGCCTGCTCACCCATGCGATCATGAGTGAGTAATGCAGCGGCATCACCGCGCCTGCCAAGTTCCAATGCCTGACCGGTTCCCACAGCGACCACATTGACCTTTATGCCGGTATGTTTGCTGAAAAGCGGAATGATCGCGTCGAGCAGACCAGAGTTTTCAGTTGATGTTGTGGTCGCCAAGATGAAAGACTTGTCCTCGGCGCGGCCAGGTTGCAATGACATGACCAGTATTGCCATTACGACTATCAAAACTCGGATCGGTGTCATAAGGCTCTCTTAGGCAACCAGCAATTGTTTGCGCTCGGCGCGCTCTTGTTGCGGGGACTTAGCATAAAGCTCGCGGTAGCACTTGGAGAAATGCGATGCTGAAACGAATCCACAGGCCACAGCAATTTCCACCACGGGCAGCGATGATTGAACCAAAAGGTGACGCGCGCGATCAAGCCTGATTTCAAGATAGTAGCGGGCAGGGGACCGACCCATCTCCTGGCTGAAGAGGCGTTCAATCTGACGGCGTGACAAGCCAATGTGATCAGCAATTTCGAGCAGTGAAAGCGGTTCGGACAGATTGGCTTCCATCAGTTCGATGATGGTCAGTACGCGCGCGTTTTGAACGCCCAACCGGGCCCTTAGAGGCAAACGCTGCCGGTCGGTTGATGCTCGAACCCTGTCGGTCAGCATTTGCTCGCAGATCCGATTGACCAAATCATCGTCAAAGTCCTTGGCGACCAATGAAAGCATCATGTCCAGTGAGGCTGTACCCCCGGCGCAGGTGTAGATATTGCCATCGATTTCAAACAGGTCGGCATGGACATCGGCCTTGGGAAATTTTTCCTGAAAGCCGGGCAGATCTTCCCAGTGGATCGCACAACGTTTGCCGCTCAGCAAACCCGCCATGGCCAAAATATATGCGCCGCTGCATAGCCCACCGATGGCAGTGCCGCGGGCGTGTTGTTCACGCACCAGCGCGGTTGTGGTTTTGGTTGTGTGGCTGGCAATGTTCATACCGCCACAGACGATGAAGAAAGAGGGGCGATCTGCGCCATTGAGCAATTTGCGCTCATCCTCAGCAGAGGTTTGGACTGCAATTTGCATATTGCCCGATGCTGTGGCTGATCCGCCCGTTTCGCTCGAAAGCCGCCAGGTATAGGCCTGATATCCCAGTCCGCGATTGGCCAGGCGCAAGACCTCGACCGCCGATGCGAAGGCGAGCATTGTAAATTCAGGAACGAGGAAAAAGACCACATTTCTGATCGTGTTATTGGCCTGATCCATGGCCGAGTTTCCTTGCATCGTCGATTCTGGTGTTTACAAATTCTGAACAAACCAATGGATGTCGCATTTGGCAAGACTTTTTTATTTGCGACATTGGGAGAGTTTCTTGCTCAATCAACCATTGAACTTTGCATTCTCAATGCGGAGAGCCACAGATGGGCAATGATTGCGGCCAGATAAAGCAGCGAAACGGTCAAAATCATGCCCGTAAAACCGGCGACACCAAGGACAAACAATATGATCGGTGTCCCCAACAGATTGCCCAGATTCCCCATTTGCGCCATAGCCCCGTATGCTTTCGCCCGGTCGTCAATTTCCGGATTCAGATCCGGGACAGCGGTAAAACTGGCGCCTTGGACGAGCCCCAGTGCTGCATAGAGCAATACAGGGATATATGGACTTTCTGGCAGGGCAAGAAATGCGAGTAAGAAAGCAATTCCAGCGCCAAAGCCAAGAACTACCACCGATATGGGGCGAATGAAACGCAACAAAAAAACGCCCAGAACCAATGAGGTCACGATGCTGGCAAGCGGTATTAGCGTCATGACAATTTTTTCGTGTTCATCGGCCAGAAAGCGCGGCATGACTGAAATCATGGCCACGAATGAGAGCGTATAAGGCAACCATCCGACGGAAGCGGCTGCAATAAATGGGGAGCGATAGGTGGTCCAATGCAGTCGCAGATATTGGGGCAGACCGAAGGGAACGGCCTTGCCGGGCGCCAGTTCCTTGATGGTCGGCAGAATAAGGGTAAGTATCGTGGCGAAAGTCGCCATATAGAGACCGTGTGCCGCAAAAACGGTGCTCAGGCCACCCATTGCCATGAGTGTGGGTCCAACAAACGCAATTGCTGCAAAGGCTACCCCAAAGAATGTACCCCAGAGGGTCATGGCAAAGCCCAGTTGGCTTGGTTTTGCGATGGCGCTGATCAAGGTGGGCGCGGCGACTACAATTGCAAGATGTGAGATGCCCTCAATGAGCCGTGCGGCCAGCATCAGGTTGAACGGTGGCATGAACGTTTGCAATAATGAAACCACTGCGCCGGTCCACAAACCGCCCAGCAGCAGCTTTCGATATCCGATGCGTGCACCCAGTAATCCTGCCACCAAGCCAAGCACTACCCCAAGAAAACTCAACAGTGAAACCAGCAGGCCGGACATCGTTCCGAAGCTGTCATAGTGCTCCTGCACTTGCTGAAAGGTGATGCTCACTTTACCAAACTGCGCACCTGCTCCCAGGCCTGCCAGCCAGATGATGATGACAAGAATAATGCGGGGAACGGGGAGGTTAGGCATCCAGACAGATAAGCAGGTTTTGTAATTTGCAAAAGCGCTAAATTGTACTCAGCCCCGTATTTCTCGTGGGCCTAGCCACGCGTTCGGCGTCGACCGGAGCGCCGGGAGCGAGCGCTGGTTGCATCTGTCTGCTGTGTTGCGGACTGCTTCTTCTCAGGCAGTTTGACAACCTTGCTGAGTCTTTCGAAACTGTCGACCTTGTTGGGTAGCGCCATCGCCTGAATGAAATGTTCCTGGAATTTTGGTTCCAGCGCCGTTTCGATCTTCTCAATTTCGCGGACTGTCTGTTCGATTTCGCGTCTGAAATTGCGATTGATCAGCGCCATGCGTGCACCGGTGCCTGCTGCATTGCCAACCGCTTTGACGTTCTCAATTTCACAATCCGGGATCAGGCCCAGAACCATTGCATATTTGGGATCGATGAAGGAACCAAATGCACCAGCAAATCTGATCTGATCGACTTGTGTGATGTTTTGCTTGTCCATCAACAGCTTGATTCCGGCGTAAAGCGCTGCCTTGGCCAACTGAATGGCACGGACATCATTTTGCGTGATGACGATACGCTGCGCACCATCATAGAGAAGGTATGAAAAAGTGCGGCCATTTTCGATGACACGAGATGAGATCTCAGCCATTTGGCCATCGATAACGCCATCTTCAGAGATGATGCCGCTTAAGAACATTTCGGCGACAACTTCAATGATGCCCGATCCGCAAATGCCCGTAATACCGGTCTTGGCAGCCGCATCCGCAAAACCATCTTCGTCAGACCAAAGATCTGTGCCGATAATGCGAAATTTTGGCTCCAGCGTTTCGGGATCGATGCGCACGCGCTCAATTGCACCTGGCGCAGCGCGTTGACCGCCTGAAATTTCTGCGCCTTCAAAAGCCGGGCCTGTCGGCGATGAGGCAGCAACGCAATGTTCCTTGTTTCCAAGCACGATCTCGGCATTGGTTCCGACGTCGACCATCAGCATGATGTCGTCCGAACGGTGGGGCCCCTCGGACAATGTTGCCGCTGCTGCGTCTGCGCCCACATGACCTGCAATGCAGGGGATGATGTAAACGCGGGCGCCTTCATTGGCCACCAAGTCCAACTCACTTGCCCATGTGTGCACCGCGCCAGATACCGCTAGCGCAAAGGGAGCGCCACCCAACTCGGTCGGGTCAATGCCCAAAAAGAGATGATGCATGACCGGATTGCCGACAAACACCATATCGAGCACATCGTTGCGCTCGATGTTTGCTGTTTCACATACTTCACCGATCAGGTCGTTGAGCGTATCCCTGACCGCCCTTGTCATGGCATCACGCCCGTCGGGGTTCATCATCACATAGGACACCCGGCTCATCAGGTCTTCACCGAACCGGATTTGCGGATTTGATGCACCAGCTGAAGCGATCACGAGACCGGAAAGCAGGGAAACCAGATGCAGCGCAATCGTTGTTGAGCCGATATCGCATGCAATGCCATAGGCCTCGTTGTGCAAACCTGGCCACAAAGCGATCATGGTTGGACGCGACGTCTCCAAATCCAGGTGGATCGCCGCTGTAACGCTCCATTTGCCGTCTCGCAGCGTCTTTTGCACCTGCGGCATGATTTGTTGGGCGATGAGCAAGTCGTGCCAACCCCAATCACGCTCCAATGCTTCTTTCAGACGATCAAGATCACCCAATGGCTTGTGCATGTCAGGTTCTTCAACCTCGACATAGCAAAGCTGAATGGCCGGGTTGCGCTCAAACACGCGGGTGTCAGCTGCCTTGCGTACGACTTGCGCGTTGACTTGAACG
>JAHEJF010000073.1 GCA_024639025.1 Ahrensia sp.
TCCATCAAGGATCGGCGATTGAGTGCCCTGATGCATCTTTTGACCGTCGTCAGTTCCGCGGGCTTTAAGCCGCCCATCAGTAAGGTTATCGTTGAGGTTTACTGCAATCACGAAGTCCGCACCCAAGGACCGGCATGCTGAAACCGGAACCGGATTTACAAGACCGCCATCCAGCAACCATCCTTCGTCATGGTTTGCTGGACTGAATACACCAGGCAATGCCATCGATGCGCGCACTGCTTCGTGGACCGGTCCGTCGTTGAGCCAGA
The DNA here is from genome assembly GCA_024639025.1 of Ahrensia sp. GTDB lineage: Bacteria > Pseudomonadota > Alphaproteobacteria > Rhizobiales > Rhizobiaceae > Ahrensia. The sequence continues at coordinate 270 of JAHEJF010000073.1, forward strand.
TTTCGCGTCCAGTGGCAAAATCAGTGGCAACTGATGCAAACGGCCTCATATAACTTTCAATGGGCTCATCAATGTTGAGCTTCGTCATCAAGTTCTTGAACACATCGCCGTCAATTAGCCCACCGCGCGAAATCCCAACAGAGATCGAGCCAGCGATCTCCCGCCATTTCAACGCAAGAACCCACTCTTTCAGCGGCGACATCCTGTCTGCCACATAGGCGGCGCCGACCATCGCACCGATTGAGCAACCACAGACGATGTCCGGGGTAATTCCTTTTTCGCCAAGGGCTTCAATAATTCCAATATGACTCCAGCCGCGAGCTGAACCGCTTCCAAGTGCGAGGCCAATTTTCGGTTTGGGCATGTAATCTTGCTCCTCTTCCGATTTTGCGCAGAGTTTAAGTGCTTCCTCACAAGTCTGATGAGTCAATTATTTTATTGTCAATGTGATGGCTCGCTACAGCTCAAAATCTCACAAAACACCCGCACCAGAGGGTTAGATTGATCCTGCTCAACCAGACTTTTGAACTTCTGGAGTGTCTCGGCTCGCCAGTCATCTCCTTTCCTGATCATCAGTTCTTTCGACACATGAGGCCGTCCGGGTCCCGCGCGGAGACCACTACATAAGTGTACGCGAGAATGCCATGAGTCAGCATGCCGATGGCTAATAGAGTACATGTTGCGATTGCCTCGCACGTTCTCTTTTAAGTGTCGAAACAAGCAAGAGCACTCTGCAAACACTGCCCTCCATCACTGGCTTCTCACACATGTAGACTAGCCCATATGGTCTTACTGCTGATTGACGAAGATCAATGGTGGCCGAGGCACTATTAATGTAATATCTGCCATTCAGGGCGTGAGACAAAGTGAGGTTTCACTGACATTGAAATTGCTCGCTTTTTCCGGTTGTTTTCAAGCCGATTGATCCGCTTCCAAAGTAATTGTCATTTCACTCTGACAGTGCCCTGTAATCCTCTCATGCGTTCAAAAGATGCGGTTTTGCGGCTTTCGATTCACCCTTGTACTGGAAAAATGTTGACCAAGATCATCTTATCATGAGTCGGCATTGGCTAATTTGCTGGAACGTTTTCTGTATGAAACGCAGTCCAACAATACTATTGGAGGCAAAAATGACTGAGGGCAAATTTGAACGGCTTTCTGACAAACCAGATTCTGTCAATGACGAGATAATATCTGCCTCTGGCGAGCATCACAGACCCACTATCTACTATCCATACTGTCAGACAGAAAAAGTGCGGATAGGTAGCGACACAGTCAGTCTGCAAACAGCGAAACTTCAAGCATCCCATCATGAGACAACTCACAAGGGTCATGCTGCGGTCGTTAAGCTGAAGTAGGGGTATAATCGAGTATGGAATTTTCGGGGCCCTGTCACAGCGACTTGTGGGCATTGGCAGCGGCGCATAAACCTTGCGAATGCCTAAGCAATGAACCGCCGCCAAAACTATCAAGTTGCTCCGACAGTGCCGTGCCCCTAGTTATCCGAGTTGAGTTTTGCTTTGGCCATTTCCCGATACACCGGAAGCACGTCAGCCAAGAGAGCAGCTTGGTCGGCGTTTAGTTCTGGCAATTCGCCCTCGGCAGCGGCAAAACCGCTGGATCTGTGAACCGCATCATACCAATGGGGTGCCCAAACGCCGTCAAAACTCTTAGGCCCCGTTGGCCAGGACAACATCGATGGATCAAAAGGTAGGTCGATTGCGGCGCAGAGTTTAGCCAGCATGCCCTCGGGGTTCTGTCGGATATCAAACGAGCTTATCACCGGCCCTGGAAACCGGCGAAACAAGGAGAGTTGTGCATCAAAGCCAATATCCGCACGCGTCGGTTTTTCGCGTTTTGCGCTATAGCTGGCGATCACGCGGGCCGGATGGCGAAGCAGATGGATATGTGTGAAGTCTTCTGCCCATTCAAGAGGGAAATTATCGAGCATGTGAAAACCCATTAGCTTCAGAAACAGCCCGTCGCCACGTGCCACAATTTGATCTGCAACATCTTGTGGGTCGGTGGGACAAGCTGCCATCACTTCTGAGCGCATAGGGTGATCCAGACCAGTTGCTGCAAGATAAGCCCCGTAGAATGGTTCGTCCCAGATTTTGAATTCGGATCGCTTGCCGAAACTATACATCAATGCTGTCGACAGGTTGCGCGGGCCAGACCACATTGCAATTTTCATTTTTGGGTCTCAATCAAGTCATTGTAGAGATTGCGAATGCGCTTTGTAACGGTACCGAGTTCGCCGTTGCCGATAATCCGTCCATCGATCGAACCAACTGGTGTTTGTGCGCCAAAGGTTCCGGTCAGAAATGCCTCATCCGCGCTATAGGCATCGACCAAAGAGTAGTTGCGTTCAAATACTGGAATGCCATTTGCATGGCATAGGTCGATCACCTTTTGGCGGGTGATTCCATTCATGCAGTAGTCGCCTGTCGAAGTCCAAACCTCTCCCTTGCGGACGATAAAAAAATTGCAGGAATTGGTCGTATTCACAAATCCTTGCACGTCTAACATGAGGGCTTCATCGGCGCCCGCCTTTTCAGCAGCGATGCAAGCGAGAATACAGTTGAGTTTTGAATGCGAATTTAGTTTGGGATCTTGCGTCATTGGCAGGCCACGCATATGGGGCACCGTGGCCAAAGATATTGGACGTGGAAATTTTGGTTTGGAATGTTCCATGATTATCACCATGGTTGGTCCAAATTGACTTAGCGACGGGTGCTGAAATGGTCTTTCCTTTACACCGCGGGTAACCATCAGCCGTGCATGGGCGTCGGTGGTCATGTTATTTGCTTTTTGGGTTTGAAGCACCGCAGCAGCAACGCCTTTCCGATCCAACCCAATTTCAAGATCTATGGCCTTGGCAGCTTCGAAGAGCCGATCAATGTGTTCGTCGAGAAACGCCCAAATGCCGTTGTAGAGACGCAACGCTTCCCAAACTCCATCACCCAACATGAAACCGCTGTCAAAGACGCTAACCGTTGCTTCGTTGCGCTTCTTTAGTTCGCCATCCACATAAATGAGAATATCAGCATTTCGCCGATCTTCCTCGGCCTGATGGGTAGTAACTTTTTTTATCATGGAATTCCTTCGCAGGGTTGAATTTAGATCATGATCGCTTGAAGCGGAAGCATCAAGCTACACTTTCGATAGCGATGAAATTCTCATTGCCGCCTGACGCGGTCGTGTGTTTTGAGATGACGCGTTCATGTACAAATCTTCTCCTTTATAGTGGCCCGCCGGTACTGTCAGGGCAACTTGGTGGACTTGGTGGCGGCGATCAGTTTTCTTGGATCGCAAAGCAAGATCGTTTCAAAAATTTCGATTAGATTCCCATAATCATACGCTTAACATCGCTGTTTTGCGCGATTGCCGCTCAAGGCAGCTGTTTGATGGGCATTGTTCGAACGTCGGCTTCGGGCTGAAATCTACCTCGACCTTGGTGACTTTCATGGGCGATGGCGGAGATTCTCGGAAGATTAAACCAACATCAGCTACACGGAAAATGCTGGCTAGACAGATGTAAGCACGTGTTTCTGGATCGCTAATCATCACGGGATTTCAATTTTATAGATGTTTTGCCATTGGCAAAGTAGCGAATTCATGTTGGTATTTGAAGAATGAGACAACGAGAACTGTTTCCCGACATTCAACGCATCAGAGGAATGGGCTCACTTCGCCCGTCTAGGGTACCGCGAAGAGGGCGAGCACAAAGCGTTCCTGATGCGTTTCATAAAAATCAAATACAGGGAGGAAACTAAATGTCATTAATACGAAAAATCGCCTTGGGGTTGCTGATTGGTGCACTTGGCACCTCGGCGGCATCGGCGCAATCGCTGGTCTATTGCTCGGAAGGATCGCCGGAGGGATTCGACCCTGCGCTTTACACCGCGGGCACAACTTTTGATGCTTCCAGCCACCCAATTTACAACCGCCTGACCGAGTTCAAGGTTGGCACAACGGAAGTTATTCCTGGTCTGGCTGAAAGCTGGGACGTTTCGGAAAATGGTAAGACAGTGACGTTCAATCTTCGCAAGGGAGTGAAGTTCCATTCAAACGACAATTTCACACCAAGCAGGGATTTCAACGCTGACGACGTAATCTTCACCTTCAACCGTCAGAAAAACGACGACCATCCTTATAACGGTGTGTCAGGTGGTACGTGGGAATACTTTGACGGCATGTCGATGCCTGATCTGATCGATAGCATCGAAAAGGTCGATGAGCACACCGTGGTCTTTAATCTAAGCCGGCCCGAGGCCCCTTTCATTGCTAACATGGCGATGGATTTTGCATCGGTTGTATCTGCAGAATACGGCGAGGCCATGCTGGCAGCAGGCACGCCTGAATTGTTGAACCAAGCACCGATCGGCACTGGTCCATTCAAGTTTCAGGCCTATCAAAAAGATGCAGTGATCCGCTACCTACGCAATGATGATTACTGGGGTACTCCAGCCAAAGTGGAAAGCCTGATTTTCGCGATTACGCCTGATGCCTCCGTTCGGTACCAGAAGGTACAAGCTGGTGAGTGTCACGTCACCGCCTATCCCAATCCAGCCGATATTCAGGCGATGAAAGATGCCGAAGACATCGTGGTCATGGAGCAGGAGGGTCTGAATGTTGGCTATCTGGCCTACAACACGACCGTTGCACCTTATGACAACGCAAACGTCCGTCGTGCGCTGAACATGGCAATCGATAAGCAGGCGATCATCGACGTGGTCTTCCAGGGCTCAGGCCAGATTGCCAAAAACCCGATCCCGCCGACAATGTGGTCCTACAATGAAGCTATCGTGGACGACGAGTACAATCCCGAGAAGGCAAAAGAAATGCTGGCCGCCGAGGGTATCGAAGGTCTTGACATGAAGATCTGGGCAATGCCTGTTCAGCGACCGTATAATCCGAACGCGCGCCGCATGGCCGAGCTGATGCAGGAAGACTTTGCCAAAATTGGTGTCAACGTCGAGATCGTGTCCTACGAATGGGGCGAGTATCTGTCACGTTCGCGCGAAATCGACCGCGATGGCGCGATCCTTTTGGGCTGGACCGGCGACAACGGTGATCCGGACAATTTCCTGGCCGTGCTGCTTGGTTGCGACGGTCGCGAGAACTCGAACCGGGCTCAATGGTGCCATGAGCCTTTCGAAGAGCTGATACAGCAGGCCAAGGTGTTGCCGACCCAAGAAGAGCGTCAGCCGCTTTATGAGCAGGCGCAGGCTATCTTCAAGGAGCAAGCGCCCTGGGCCACCATTGCGCATTCGGTTGTCTACATGACCATGCGGCCCGAAGTTGAAGGTTATGTCGTTCATCCGTTGGGTGGCCACATCTTCAACCAGGTCGGCCTTTCGCAGTAACCTAATAATTGGGACGCCGGAAATGGCGTCCCAATGTTTCAATTGATTGGCATTGCTTTGAACAATACGCTCGACGATCGACTGAAAGAGTATGCTGCGGTTGCCAAGGCTATGAACGTCGATGCCGTAGCACTCGTGCCCGGCCCCAATTTCACCCGTGTGGTGATCCATCCCTTCATGAGTCATGAACGACCCTTCATGCTGGTCGTTCCTGCACGAGGCCGCCCCGCTGCACTGGTCCCAAATCTTGAATTGCGCAGTTGGGATTTGGTTGGGTTTGATGGCGCAGTCTTCGACTGGCGTGATCAGGATGGATATGATGCGGCCTTTGCTGCTCTCTTGAAAAATTTGCAAATCGGAACGCTGGCTGTCGAAGGTCAAGTGATGCGGGTATTCGTCCACCATGCCCTGCTGCGTGCACAACCCGAGCTGAAGATCATTGACGCTGAACGCGAGATTTCTGCGCTGCGAATGGTCAAGACCCCAGACGACATCGACGCGCTGAAAGCGGCCATCGTTATTTCAGAGCGCGCGCTGGAGCGTACATTGGCCTCGGTTCGGCTTGGGCAGACTGAGAAAGAAATCGAGCAATCGCTGATCCAGAACCTTTTCGCAGAAGGGGCAGAGGATCTGTCGTTTGATCCAATAGTTGCAGCGGGCGACGGCTCGGCTCGGCCTCACGCCAAGGCACGCAATGATTACGCCGTATCGGCTGGCGACGCGCTTTTGCTTGACTTTGGCGCGCGCAAACACGGCTTTGCCGCTGACATCACCCGCACTGTGGTTCTGGATCACGCCACAGATGAAGTTGAAGAAGTTTATGACACCGTTTTGCGGGCCAATCTGAAAGGGTTCGAGGTGACCCGTGCAGGTGTTACCTCCCACGAGATCGACGATGCCGTTATCGGCGTCCTTGAGGCATCGCCCTTTGCGGATCGCATCCGCACCAAGACCGGCCACGGACTGGGGCGCGACGTCCATGAAGCACCCTACATCGTGCGTGGCAATCACCAGGTGTTGCCCGCGGGCACGGTATTTACCAATGAGCCCGGCCTTTACCAGATCGGCAACTTCGGTGTGCGGATCGAGGACGATGTGTTGATCACCGAAGATGGCTGCGCATCGCTTACCCAATTTCCCAAAGAACTGACGGTGATGAAATGCTGAACTATTTCCTGAGCCGTCTCTTTACCTTCATCCCGACCTTTGTCGGAGTCACGCTGATTTCCTTTGGTTTCATTCGTGTCCTGCCAGGCGACCCAATCATCGTCATGGCAGGCGAACGCGGATTGACCGATGAGCGTTATGCCGAGTTGGAGGCGCAGTTCGGTTTTGACCGACCGGTCTATACCCAGTTCTGGGATTACTTGACGGGCGTGCTGCAAGGTGATCTGGGCAATTCCTTTGTCACCAAGAAGCCCGTGTGGAATGAATTCTTTGCGCTCTTTCCGGCCACTCTGGAACTGTCGGTGTGTGCGATGATCTTTGCGGTTGTCATTGGTCTACCTGCCGGTGTCATTGCGGCTGTAAACCGGGGAAAGCTCTATGATCGTTTATTGATGTCCACAGCG